>JAFVMW010000057.1 GCA_017506735.1 Oscillospiraceae bacterium
ACCCGTTCGGCAATCTCCGATTGCCGCCTCGTAACCACACCGTATTTCCCAAAATCCGCCCATCGAGGTCGGATTTTGGGTCGGGACGTCGAGGACGCCGTCCCCTACGGTATCATCGAAACACCCCTACAAATTCCAATTTACCGGCACTGCTGTGCCAGCCAGGGCAGTTCTTTTTCAAAGGCCACGCCCCATCGGGAATCCGCTCCTGTGCCGCCGATGGCCCGGGCCACGAATTCCGAGGCAAGCTGTCCGGCTTTGCCCGGCTCCATGCCCAGCAGAATGCCGCCGGACACCACCGCGGCGAAGAGATCCCCGGTGCCGTGGCAGCTTCGGGGCAGCTTTTCCACGCCGCCAAAGGCTTCGCCTGCGCCGTCTGTGTAGTACCAGCCGATCTGCCCCGGGCCGGTTTCCGCGCCGGTGAGCATCACTGCCCGGCAGCCCATCTCCAGCAGGCGTTCCCCCAGATACCGGCAGCGGTTCAGGTCTGCCTCCTCCCGGCAGGGCAGGCCTGCCATCAGGGCGGCCTCTGTCAGATTGGGCAGGCACAGGTCCGCTCTGCGGCAGAGCTTTGCCATGGCAGGCACCAGCTCCGGGGACAGGCCGCCGTAGAGCCTGCCGTGATCGGCCATGGCTGGGTCTGTGATGACCACCGTGCCGGATTCTGCGAAGTCCTGGGTCAGAGCCTGGGCCAGGGCCACCTGCTCCGGTCCCGAAAGATATCCGGTGAGGATGCCGTCAAAGCCCGCGCCGATGGTTTTCCAGTGCTCCAGGGTCCGGAAGGCGAAGTCCGTCAGTCCCAGCACCGCCGGAGCCGGGAAGGCCGTGTGGGTGGACAGCACCGCCGTGGGCAGCAGACTGCATTCAATGCCCATGGCAGACAGGGTGGGCAGCATCACCGTCAGAGAGCATTTTCCCAGGCAGGACAGATCCTGCAGCGTTACAATTCGTTTCATGGCACTACCTCCGGCCCATAATACATCAATTTTATAATACTACGGAAGCTCCGTAATGCCAAGGGGGAATTTGAGCCTGCTTGTCGAATTGTCAGCGCACCCTTGCTGCCCGGTCTTAAGAATCTTAAGAAATGCCGTTATTTTCCATATTCTATTCCCCTTTGTTTGTAATAATCTGTGAATTGACGGAGGGGGAAAAGTCTGTTAATATAAAGGTAGAATAATATTGTATCCCAACTGGGAAAAGGAGGTATCATAATGAACTGGGAAGCAATTTTCTGGTTTGCGGCCATGGTGGTGTTTCTCATGGCGGAGGCGGCTACTGTGACGCTGGTTTCCATCTGGTTCGCGGCCGGCGCGCTGATCGCTGTGTTCGTGGCCATGCTGGGCGGCAGTTTGGTGACCCAGGTGCTGGTGTTCCTGATCACCGCCGCGGTGATGCTGGTGTCCCTCCGGGGCGCTGTCCGGAAGTACATCCATCCCCGGATCACCAAAACCAACGTGGACAGCATCATCGGCGCCACCGGCATCGTAACCACCCCCATCAACAACATCGCCGCCCTGGGCCAGGTGAAGATCGGCGGAATGGAATGGAGCGCCCGCTCCACCACCGGCGCTCATCTGAATGCCGGCATCACCGTAAAGGTGGACCGGGTGGAGGGTGTGAAGGTATTCGTCAGTCCGGCAGAGATTCCTGCGAAGGAAGCCGTACAATAACAAACAGGAGGTAGTATTTATGATTTATATTGTGCTGGGTGTTCTTGCCATTGCGATTTTTCTGATCGTTTCCAACATTTATGTGGTTCAGCAGTCCCGGGCCTACGTCATTGAGCGGCTGGGCGCCTTCAACCGGGTGGACGGCGTTGGCATCCATGTGAAGATGCCCCTCATCGACCGGGTGGCACGCCGTGTGACCCTGAAGGAGCAGGTGCTGGACTATCCCCCCCAGCCCGTCATCACCAAGGATAACGTCACCATGCAGATTGACACCGTGGTCTATTTCCAGATCACCGACCCCAAGCTCTACACCTACGGCGTGGAGCAGCCCATGATGGCCATGGAAACCCTGACCGCAACCACCCTGCGTAACATCATCGGCGACCTGGAGCTGGATCAGACTCTGACCTCCCGTGATGTGGTCAACACCAAGATGCGTGCCATCCTGGACGAGGCCACCGACCCCTGGGGCATCAAGGTCAACCGTGTGGAGCTGAAGAACATTCTGCCCCCTGCTGACATTCAGAACTCCATGGAGAAGCAGATGAAGGCTGAGCGTGACCGCCGCCAGGCCATCCTCCAGGCAGAGGGTGCCAAGAAGTCCGCCATTCTGGTGGCTGAGGGCGAGCGTGAATCCGCCATCCTCCGGGCTGACGCGGAGAAGCAGGCCGCCATTCTGAAGGCAGAGGCCGAGCGCCAGGCTGCCATTCTGAAGGCCGAGGGCGAAGCAGAGGCCATCCGCCAGGTTCAGCAGGCATTGGCTGATTCTCTGGAAATGCTGAACAAGTCCGCTCCCAACGACCAGGTGGTGAAGCTGAAGGCCATCCAGGCCATGGAGAAGGTTGCCGACGGCAAGGCCACCAAGATCATCATTCCCAGCGAGATGCAGGGTCTGGTGGGTCTGGCCAACGGCCTGGTGGAAGGAACGAAGGCTGAGTAAATGAGAAATCCACTGTTTTGGATCACCTCTGTTCTGATGCTGGCGGTGGTCATCGCCACCTGGGGCTCCGTGGGCAGCGGTCTGGTGCTGTTCGGACTGATCATGCTGGTGGGCACCAATGTGACCTATTACTGCCAGGATAAGCACGCGGAGTGGGATCTGTCTGACGAGGAGGAATGACCCATGGCAAAGGACGACCGTTTCATCACACGCTATGAGCAGGGCGGTATTCTCAACGATACCATGCAGGTGATCGTGGACCGGAAAACCGGCGTGAATTACCTGTTCATCCGCTCCGGCTACGCCGGCGGTCTGACGCCATTGCTTGACCGGGAGGGAAAGCCTGTGATCACCCCCATCCCCACTGAGGATTGACGCTATGGAAAAGCTGACAATGAAGGAAAAGCTGGCCAAGCTCTGGAAAACCCTTTCCCCGGCTCTGAGCTACCGCTCCAAGCCCGGCTGCCCCACCTGCATGACCCCGGTGATGAATGAAAATGGCATCCCCGAGGTGGCCCATTGCAGTCGCTGGGAAGAAAAAGAAGAAGAATGATCCACACCCCCGGACGCAAACCTGCGTCCGGGGGTTCTGTTTGTTAGGTTGCAGGTTGTAGGTCACAAAAACATATTGTAGGGCGGAGGCACGCCTCCGCCGACCACCTTGTCATAAAACCGCCCCTGCCGCAAGGCGAAAGGCGGTCGGAAAGGGTTATCCCATATCGTAGGGGACGGGTTTCCCGTCCCGTTGGACAATCTCCGATTGCCGCTTACGCGGAACGGGTCGTCGAGGACGCCGACCCCTACGGACATACCTGCCAAAAGCCTACGTCATTGCCACATCGGGACTTTGTCCCCCCTCGCAATGACGTTCGTTTTTGCTCTTGACTTTAGCGTGCTAAAGTGGTAAAGTATCAGACACACGAAAATGGAGGAACGCCCAATGAAATTCCGATCAGAGTCCATTGACCGCCTGTTTGAATCCATCCTCTCCCTGGAAACCGTGGAGGAATGCTACGCCTATTTTTCAGACCTTTGCACCGTGAAGGAGGTTCAGGACATGGCCCAGCGGCTGGACACCGCCGTGCTGCTCCACCGGGGGGCCAGCTACCAGGAAATCGCCCAGCAGGTGGGCATCAGCACTGCCACCATCGGCCGGGTGAGCCGGGCTTTGAACTACGGCAGCGGCGGCTACCGCGCCGTCATCGGGCGGCTTGAACAGGAGGAAACACCATGACATTTTCCGATCTTCCCCTGGATCTTTCCGAACAGATCCAGTTTTCCCTGCGCCGGCTTTACGACAGCCACGGCTACCGCCGGTATCGGATGAACAAATTCGAGGAATACGACCTCTACGCCCGGAACAAGGATTTTCTGATCTCCGACCATGTGCTGACCTTCACCGACTCCGACGGCAAGCTCATGGCCCTGAAGCCGGATGTGACATTGTCCATCGTCAAGAACAGCCCGGACGCGCCCGGTGTCCGGAAGCTCTACTACAATGAAAACGTCTACCGGGTCACCAAGGATGCCTCCGGCTTCCGGGAGATTTTGCAGCTGGGCCTGGAGTGCCTGGGCCAGGTGGATGAATGCTGTGTCTGTGAGGTGGTGTACCTGGCGGCAAAGAGCCTGGATGCCATCGCCCCGGACTGGATTCTGGATCTTTCCCATGTGGGACTGATCCGGGAGCTTGCCCAGGGTCTGGGCTTCCCGAAGGAGAAGGAGGATGCCCTCTTTGCCCTGATCTCCGCCCGGAACCGCCATGAGCTGCTTGCTCTGTGCCGGGAGGCAGGGCTTTCGGATGCTTCCGCTTTCCTGCTGACAGACACCGCCCTGACCCGGGGCGAACCTGCCCGGGTGATTGAAAAACTGGAAAAGACCCTGGGCGCAATGGATGCGCTGACGGAACTGAAGGAACTGACCCAGGCCCTGGATGCCTGGGGCGTGGGGGAAAACCTGCGGATCGATTTCTCTGTCGCCGAGGACATCCATTATTACAACGGCCTGGTGTTCAAGGGCTTTGTCCGGGATCTGCCGAAGCCGGTGCTCACCGGCGGTCAGTATGACAAGCTGATGAAGAAGATGAACCGGGCCTCCCGGGCCATCGGCTTCGCGGTGTACACCGACCAGCTGGAACGGCTGGAACAGGCGCTGCCCGAATTTGATGTGGACACCGTCCTGGTCTATGACCCTTCCACGCCCCTGGCCCAGCTCCGGGCGGCGGCGGACAGCATCGGCGGAGCCGTCCTGCTCCAGCCCTCGGTTCCCCAGGGAATCCGGTGCCGGAGAATTCTGAAATTACGCAGTGGTGAGGTGAGCGACCTGTGAAAACCATGCTGAATGTGGCCCTGCCCAAGGGCCGTCTGGGCGAGAAGGTCTACGCCATGTTTGAAAAGGCAGGCTATGAATGTCCCAGCATTTACGAAAACAGCCGGAAGCTGATCTTCGAAAACGAGGAACGCTTTGTCCGCTACTTCTGGGTCAAGCCCTCGGACGTGGCCATTTATGTGGAACGGGGCGTGGCGGACATCGGCGTAGCCGGCAAGGATATCCTGCTTGAGTACCGGCCCGAGGTCTATGAGCTTCTGGATCTGGACATCGGCAAGTGCCGGATGGCGGTGGCCGCCAAAAACGGCTTCCGGGACGATCCCCGGAAAAAGCTCCGGGTTGCCACCAAATTCTCTCGGATCGCCGGGGATTATTACCGCCGCATGGGCCGGGACATTGACATCATCCACCTCAACGGCTCCATCGAGATCGCCCCCATTCTGGGCCTCAGCGACGTGATCGTGGACATCGTGGAAACCGGCACCACGCTGAAGGAAAACGACCTGTCGGTGATGGAGACCATCGTGCCCATCAGCGCACGGCTCATCGCCAACAAGTCCGGCTATAAATTCAAGGGAGGGCAGATTGACGCTCTGGTGGAGCGGCTGGCCCTGCAGACGGAGGAACGGAAATGATTAAGCTTCTGCAATTCGGCGCCGTTGCGCCGGAGGATGTATTCGCCCGGGTGGAGCCCGTGGTGGATGTCCGGGCGGTGGTCACGGACATCATCAAAACTGTGAGAGAGCAGGGCGACAAGGCCCTTTACGCCTACTGTGAAAAATTCGACAAGGCAAAACTGGATTCCCTGGCGGTGACGCCAGAGGAAATTGAAGAGGCGGTGTCCCTTGTGGAGCCCCGGTTCCTGGAAATTCTCCGCAGGGCCGCGGACAACATCCGGGCCTTCCACAGCCGCCAGGTGCGAAACAGCTTCGTGCTGAACGACACCCCCGGCGTGGTCATGGGCCAGAAGGTCACTCCTGTGGACCGGGCCGGCCTGTATGTCCCCGGCGGCACCGCCGCTTACCCCTCCACCGTGCTGATGGATTCCATTCCTGCCAAGATCGCCGGTGTCCGGGAGCTGGTGATGGTCACGCCCCCCAACCGGGAGGGAAAGGTCAATCCCGTGATCCTGGCCGCCGCTTCCGTGGCCGGGGTGGATAAGATTTACAAGGTGGGCGGCGCCCAGGCCATCGCGGCTCTGGCCTACGGCACCGAGTCCATTCCCCGGGTGGACAAGATCGTCGGCCCCGGCAACGCCTTTGTGGCGGAAGCCAAGCGGCAGGTCTACGGTCAGGTGTCCATCGACATGATCGCGGGCCCCAGCGAGATTCTGATCGTGGCGGACGGCAAGTCCAATCCCCGGCACCTGGCCGCGGATCTCTTAAGCCAGGCGGAGCATGATGTGCTTGCCAGCGCCGTGCTGGTTACGGATTCTGCCGAGCTTGCCAGGGCCGTCCAGGCGGAGCTGGAAGTCCAGATCCCCCAGCTTGAGCGTGCCGACATCGCCCGGGCCTCCATTGACAACAACGGCAAGATCATCGTGGCGGAGAATCTGATGCAGGCCATCGAGATTTCCAACCAGATCGCCCCCGAGCATCTGGAGCTGTGCATGGACAATCCCTTTGACTACCTGGATGCCGTGCGCCACGCAGGTTCCATCTTCATGGGCCGCAACTGCCCCGAGGCACTGGGCGACTATCTGGCAGGCCCCAACCACACCCTTCCCACCTCCGGCATGGCAAGGTTTGCCAGTCCCCTGTCCGTGGACGATTTTGTGAAAAAGACCCAGTTCACCTACTACACCCGGGAAGCCCTGGAAAAGGTTGCCCAGGATGTTGCCTATTTCGCCACCGCCGAGGGCCTCACCGCCCACGCGAAAAGCGCGGTGATCCGCATGGAGGATTGATATGAGCCGGTTTTTCAGCACAAAATACGCTTCCCTCACCCCCTACACCCCCGGAGAACAGCCCCGGGAGCGGAAGTTTGTGAAGCTCAACACCAACGAATCCCCCTTCCCCCCCTCCCCTCTGGCCATCGCCGGAGCGGCAAAGGCGGCGGAAGCCCTCCACCTGTATTCTGACCCCACCTGCACCCCTCTGACGGCCCGGGCGGCCGAAGTGTTCGGCGTGAAGCCGGAGCAGTTGGTGTTCACCAACGGCTCTGACGATGCGTTGAACTTTGCCTTCATGGCCTTCTGCGATGCCGATCATCCGGCGGTTTTCCCGGACATCACCTACGGCTTTTACAAGGTGTTCGCCAGGCTCAACGGGGTTCCCTATGAGGAAAAGCCCCTGATGGAGGATTTCAGCGTCCGTGTGGAGGACTACTTAAACTGCGGCAGAACCGTGTTCCTGGCCAACCCCAACGCCCCCACGGGCATTGCCCTTCCCCTGTCCGATATTGAAAAAATCGCTGCCTCCAACCCGGACAGTGTGGTGATCATCGACGAGGCTTACATTGATTTCGGCGGCGAATCCGCCCTGCCCCTCATTGACAAATATGACAACCTTCTGGTGATTCAGACCTTCTCCAAGTCCCGTTCCCTGGCCGGGGGACGGCTGGGCATGGCCTTCGGCTGTGAGGCCCTGATCCGGGATCTGAACACCATCCGCTATTCCACCAATCCCTACAACATCAACTCCATGACCATGGCCGCCGGCGTGGGGGCTTTGGAGGATGGGGCCTATTTCCGCAAAAACTGCCAGGTGATTCGGGAAAACCGGGCCTGGACCGCCGGAGAACTGAACCGTCTGGGCTTTGCCATGACGGATTCCTCGGCAAACTTCCTCTTTGCCAGACACCCCGGCATTCCCGGAAAGGAGCTTTACCTTGCTCTGAAGGAACGGGGCATCCTGGTCCGGCACTTTGACACCCCCCGGCTTACCGACTACCTGCGGATCACCGTCGGCTCAAGGGAGCAGATGGAAATTCTCACCCAAACTCTGGAGGAACTGCTATGAGAACCGCTGAGATCATCAGAACCACCGCGGAAACAGACATCGCGCTTCACCTGACCCTGGACGGACGGGGCGATTCCCAAATTGACACCGGCTGCGGCTTCCTGGACCATATGCTGACCCTCTTCGCCAGACACGGCCGTTTTGATCTGACGGTTGCCTGCAAGGGCGACACCCATGTGGACGACCACCACACCGCCGAGGACATCGGCATCGCTCTGGGCCAGGCCTTTGACCGGGCCCTGGGGGACAAGCGTGGCATCAACCGCTACGGCAGTCAGATTTTGCCCATGGACGAGAGCCTGATTCTCTCCGCCGTGGATCTGTCGGGCCGGAGCTTTCTGAGCTATGCCCTGGAGATTCCCACCCAGAAGGTGGGAACCTTCGACACGGAGCTGGTGGAGGAATTCTTCCTGGCCTTTGCCCGGGAGGCAAGATGCAATCTCCACATCCAGCAGCTGGCAGGCAAAAATTCCCACCACATCATCGAGGGAACCTTCAAATCCGTGGCCCGGAGCCTTCGCCAGGCGGTGGCCATCGATCCGGCCTTTGCCAATGAAATTCCCTCCACGAAAGGAGTGCTGTAAATGGTCGCCATTGTGGATTACGGTGTGGGAAACCTTTTTTCCCTGAAAAGCTCCCTGGCCGCCATCGGCGCGGAGGCGGTAGTCACCTCTGACCCTGAGGTGCTGGCCGCTGCCGATCAGATCATCCTCCCCGGCGTGGGCGCCTTCGAGGATGCGGCGAAAAAGCTCCGGGATACCGGCCTGGATGAGGTGGTCAAGACCCTGGCGGCCCGGGGCAAGCCCCTCATGGGTATTTGCCTGGGAATGCAGATGCTCTTTGAAAAAAGCTACGAATTCGGTGAGCATCCGGGCCTGGGCCTGATCCCCGGCGCGGTGAAGCCCATCCGGGATGTGATTCCTGCCGATTACAAGATTCCCCACATCGGCTGGAACGGCCTGCGGTTCCGGCAGGAAAGCCCCCTGTTCCGATACATCAAAGAGGGGGACTTCGTCTACTTCGTCCATTCCTTCTATGCCGCCGACTGCCCGGAATTCGTCCTGGCGGACACGGAATACGGCGCTTACCTCACCGCCGCCGTGGCAAAGGGCAACGTGATGGGCTGTCAGTTCCACCCGGAAAAAAGCGGCGCTGTGGGCCTGTCCATTTTGAAAGCATTTACAGAAATGAAGGAGGAAGCGCCATGCTGATCTATCCTGCCATTGATCTTTACGGCGGCAAGGCCGTCCGGCTCTACAAGGGCGACTACGCCCAGATGACGGTCTACAGCGACGATCCGGTAAGCGTAGCCAGGGACTTCGCCGCCAAGGGCGCGGAGTGGATTCACCTGGTGGATCTGGAGGGCGCGAAATCCGGAACCACTCCCAATCTTGACACCATCCTTGCCATCAAACGTGCCACGGGCCTAAAATGCCAGGTGGGCGGCGGCATCCGGAGCATGGAGACCATCGAAAAATATCTCTCTGCCGGCATCGACCGGGTGATTCTGGGCACTGCCGCTGTGACGGAGCCGGGCTTCGTGGAGAAGGCCGTATTCCGCTGGGGCGGCCAGATCGCCGTGGGCATGGACATCCGGGACGGCTTTGTTGCCATCAAGGGCTGGACGGAAACCTCCCGGGAAACCGCCCTGGATTTCTGCGGCAAAATGGAGCGGGTGGGCGTGCGGACCATGATCTGCACCGACATCTCCCGGGACGGAGCCATGAAGGGTGCCAATCACATCCTCTATCAGGAGCTGTCCCGGCGGTTCGGCATCCACTTCATCGCCAGCGGCGGCGTGTCCACCCTGGAGGATGTGCAGCGGCTGAACGCCATGCACCTCCACGGTGCCATCATCGGCAAGGCCTACTACACCGGAGCCATCGACCTGGAGAAAGCGATTGAGGTGGCGAAATGATCACAAAGCGAATCATCCCCTGCCTGGACGTAAAGGACGGCCGGGTGGTCAAGGGCGTGAACTTTCAGGGGCTTCAGGACGTGTCCAGCCCCGTGGCCCTGGCGAAATTCTACTCCGAGAACGGCGCGGACGAGCTGGTGTTCTATGACATCACCGCCTCCGCCGAGGGAAGGCGGCTATTCACCGACATTCTGACGGAAACCGCCCGGCAGGTGTTTATCCCCCTGACCGTGGGCGGCGGCATCAATACATTGAATGACTTCGACCGGGTGCTGAAGTGCGGCGCGGACAAGGTCAGCGTCAACTCCGGCGCCATCCGGAATCCGGGCCTGGTGGAGGAAGCCGCCAAGCGGTACGGCAGCCAGTGCGTGGTGCTGTCGGCAGACGTGAAGCGTGTGGAGGGCACGTACCGGGTCTTTGCCAAGGGCGGCAGAGAGGATACGGGCATGGAGGCCATCTCCTGGATCAAACGCTGCGTGGACAACGGCGCAGGCGAGATCGTGGTGAACTCCATCAACACCGACGGCGTGAAGGGCGGCTTCGACCTGGAGATGCTCCAGGCGGTCTGCGATGCCGTATCCGTCCCCGTCATCGCCTCCGGCGGCGCAGGCTGCATGGAGGACTTCACAACCCTGTTCCGCACCGTCCCCGGCGTGGATGCGGGCCTGGCTGCCTCCATCTTCCACTTCGGAGAGGTGGCAATCCCCGAATTGAAGCAGATGCTCGCCCGGGAAGGAATACCGATGAGAGTGTAAAATTGGAGTTTGGCGGCGAGTCGCCGCTGACAATTCGTGCGCAGGTGCGTTTGCAGTTGCCCTGCGAGTAAAAACCGCTCGACAACGGCAGCTCTGACAATTGGATTTTGTGGGGCAGTTTGGTATCATCCATTGTAGGGGTCGGCGTCCTCGACGACCCGTTCGGCAATCTCCGATTGCCGCTTCGTAACCACACCGTATTTCCCAAAATCCGCCCATCGAGGTCGGATTTTGGGTCGGGACGTCGAGGACGCCGTCCCCTACGGCATCATCGAAACACCCCTACAAACTCCAATTTACCCATCTATTTGAAGGAGAAATCAACATGATCGACATTTCCGCACTGAAATTTGACGCACAGGGTCTGATTCCTGCCATTGTGGTGGACGCGGTGACAAAGCGTGTGCTGACCCTTGCCTATATGAACGAAGAAAGCCTGCGCATCTCCATGGAGCGTGAGCTGACCTGCTTCTGGAGCCGCTCCCGGCAGGAGCTGTGGCTGAAGGGAGAAACAAGCGGCAATTATCAGCACATCGTGTCCATCACCGCCGACTGCGACGGGGACGCTCTGGTGGTCATGGTGGAGCCCGAGGGCCCTGCCTGCCATCTGGGCACCGAGAGCTGCTTCGAGTACCCCCTGTTCCACAGCGAGAACCGGAACGAGTTCTCCTACCGGGGGCTGATGAAGCTCATCGAGGGCCGGAAAACCGACAAGAAGGCAGGCTCCTACACCACCTACCTCTTTGAGAAGGGCATGGACAAAATCCTGAAAAAGGTGGGCGAGGAGTCCACCGAGGTCATCGTAGCCGCGAAAAACAACGACAAGGCAGAAACCATCTACGAAATCGCCGACCTGGCCTACCATGTGATGGTGCTGATGACCGAAATGGGCATTTCTCTTGAGGACATCCACAGGGAACTGGCCTCCCGTCATGTCATCGACCACAAGGTCAAGCAGGAGAAAATGACCAAATAATCAAAACCGGGACGCAAAACACAGCGTCCCGGTTTGGCGGCGAGTCGCCGCTGACAATTCGAGCCTTCGGGACCCTTAATAATCCAACGCCATTGGGTACCGCCCGACTGGAACGTGGGATCAATGGACAACCAGAATCGGGCTGCTGGATCATCCTCTGTAGGGCGGAGGCATGCCTCCGCCGATCACGTCACGGTTTTCATAATAGCCGGATAGATGCAGACACCAACCCCCTTGCCATAAACCCGACCTTGCTGCAAGGCGAAGGGTGATCGGAAAGGGCATGCCCTTTCCCTACAAAAGGTTATTCTTTATCGTAGGGGACGGGTTTCCCGTCCCGACCCAAAATCCGACCTCAATGGGCGAATTGTGGGAAATGCGGTGCGGTTAATACTAATTCTTGATAGAACGGCCTAGATGCTCAGCGAGGATAAATTGTGCCAGAAAAGGCCGACGACGACGGTGGGCTGTCGCCCACCTAGGAGGAGAACGCATTCTGGTGCAATTTAGGCCGGTGAGCGTCAGGCT
>JAFVMW010000058.1 GCA_017506735.1 Oscillospiraceae bacterium
CAATCCCTGCACCCGTGACCAGGTGGTGACTTTCCTGTGGCGTGCCATGGGTAAGCCTACGGCGGAGAACCGGAACAATCCCTTCAGCGATGTGGCAGAGGGCATTTACTATTACGAGCCTGTCCTTTGGGCGGTGGAGCAGGGGATTACCTCCGGCACCTCCGCAACCACCTTCGCACCCGGGAGTCCCTGTACCAGAGCCCAGGTAGTCACCTTCCTCTACCGGGCTATGGCAGACAAGTAAATACCAAAAGCCGCCGGTCTCCCGGCGGCTTTACTGCATCATCCACCGTACCGTCCAGCTGGCGGCCAGAAAGCCCACCAGATCCGCGGTCAGCGCCGCCGGAACGGCGTACCGCGTCTTTTGGATGCCGCAGGAGCCAAAGTAGACGCTGATGGTATAGAAGGTGGTTTCCGTGGAGCCCAGCATCACTGCCGCGGTTCTTCCCACCAGAGAATCCGGCCCATGGGTCTGAATCAGCTCCGCGCCTACGGCCAGGGCGCCGCTTCCGCTCAGGGGGCGGATCAGCAGCAGCAGGAGGGTTTCCGGTGGGATGCCTGCAAGTTTTACAATGGGCCCCAGCAGTGCCGCCATAGCGTCCAGGAATCCGGAGGCGCGGAGCATGGAGATGGAGCTCAGCAGTACAATCAGCGATGGCAGAATCCGCTTCATGACCTCAAAGCCCTCTGCCGCTCCCTCCAGCAGCAAATCGTATCCGTTTTCCCGTTTGTGCAGAACTGCCAAGGCGCATCCGGCCAGCAGCAAAGGGAGAATCGCGTCAAACATCTGTCCAAATCCTCCGAAGCAGCTCCGCCGCAAGCAGACCTGCGGACACGGACAGAAGGCTGCTGATCCAGACACAGGGCAAAATGTCCAATGGGTTCCTGCAGCCTGCACCGGCCCGGACCGCGGCTACGGTGGTGGGCAGCAGCTGTATGGAGGCGGTGTTCATTACAACCAGGCGGCACATCTCATCCGTTGCGGTATAGGGCTTGGCAGGATTTACCAATTTTGATACTGCCCGAATGCCCATGGGGGTTGCCGCGTTGCCCAAACCCAGCAGGTTTGCGCAAACGTTTGCGCTTATTGCCCGGGAAATCCCCGGGTCATACCGGGTGCTTGGGAATAGTTTATATAAAACAGGTCTGAGCAGGGCTGTAGGATAGTCGGTTATGGAAAGCTTTTCCATCAAATTACCCAGTCCGCTCCACAGGCACAGAGGCCCTGCCATGGTTATGGCAAGGGTGACTGCAGCCGTTGCTCCCTCCATAAATGATGTGGTAATGCCACCAACCTGTCCGGAAATCATGGCAAAAAGGACGCTCAGGATCACGCAAAGGCACCAGAAATAATTCATGATCATACACATCAACTCCCGATATATACGTTATGCTTGAAATGTGTACAATAACATTGTGAATTTGCACAAAAATAACAAGATGCCTCTAAAGATGTTTGACATAGCACTTGCATCTCGTTATAATAATTTTGAACTGATTTCAACAGTTCTTTCTTTGGACAGAAAGAAAATGAGGGGGACAATTTAATGAAATCAACTGGCATCATTCGCAAGGTGGATGAGCTGGGCCGGATCGTATTGCCGATTGAGCTGCGCCGGACCCTGGACATCGCTGAGCGGGATGAGCTGGAGATTTACATGGAGAGCGACCGAATTGTCTTGCAGAAATTCGAGCCTTCCTGTATCTTCTGCGCATCCTCCCGGGATCTGGTGAACTTCCGCGGCAAAAACGTTTGCCAGGAATGCGTCCGGAACATGGGGAAGTATTGAGCAAGAAAACCCGGACGGAGGTCCGGGTTTTTGTCGGTCTGGAGAAAAAACGCTGCGATATGGGTAAAAAAGGGTTTATCAAAAGTCTGTCGCCGGAATCCGCAGGATTCCGGCGACAGTTATTTACTCATCCAGCTTCAGTGCCGCGTCATATACCACATTTTTCGGCAGATTCAGGGTCTTTGCGGCGTGCTTAACGGCGTCCTTCCGGCTCATGCCTTCGAGCATCAGATTCCGCACCATAGCCACCGCATCGTCGGCTGTGGCGGCTTCCTTAACCTTCGGCAGGGCACCTTCCACCACCAGGACGAACTCTCCCTTGGGGCTGTTGGCGTTGTAGCGTTCAATGGCTTCCCCCAGGGTGGTGCGCACCACTTCCTCATGGAGCTTGGTCAGCTCCCTGCACAGGGAGATCCTCCGGTCAGCACCGAAGAATTCGGCAAGATCCTCCAATGTGGACACCAGCTTGTGGGGTGCTTCGTAGAAGATCATGGTTCTGGTTTCGCCCACCAGGGACTCCAGATGCTCCTTCCGGCTCTTCTTCGCCGTGGACAGGAAGCCCTCAAAGCAGAACCGGCCCGTTGCAAGACCGGAGATGGACAGGGCTGTGATCACCGCGCAGGGGCCGGGGATGGCGCATACGGTGATGTCATGCTCCGCGCACAGCTTCACCAGATCCTCACCGGGATCAGAAATGGCAGGACTGCCGGCGTCGGAAACCAGCGCGCAGGTCTCCCCGGCCAGGATCCGCTCCAGAATCACATTGCCCTTGAAGTCCTTGTTATGCTCGTAGTAGCTGACAAGGCTTTTTTTGATGCCCAGATGGTTGAGAAGCTTCAGCGTCACCCGGGTATCCTCGGCGGCGATGAAATCCGCCTGCTCCAGGGTCTGACGGCAGCGGATGGAAATATCCCCCAGATTGCCGATGGGGGTGGGTACAAGATAAAGCATTCCGGCCATGGGAATACCTCCGATCATTCATGATAGATCCGGCGGCGGTCCTGGGTGGGGGTGCCGTCGGCGTGAAACAGGGAAAGTTCCTCGATGATCAGTCCGGACTTACCGCCCTTTCTGCACTGGAGCAGAATCAGACTGATGGGGCCGTTCTCCCGGTGCCGCACCAGCCGCAGCCGCTTGGGTTCCAATCTGGCATTGCTGGCTTCCACGCAGAGCTGGGCCAGACGTTCCGGCTTGTGAACCAGGAAAAAGTCACCGCCGTAGCGCAGCATGGAAGCGGCGGCGGCAAACAGATCCCCGGGGGCGCAGGTGCCTTCGCTCCGGGCCAGGGGAGCGTGGGTGCTGACGGCACCGCCGGAGAAATAGGGGGGATTGGACAGGCACACATGGAAGCTGCCCCGGGCCAAGGTTTCCGGTATGGCCCGAAGATCGGCGCATACACTGTAAAGCCGGTCTCCAAGGCCGTTGCGGCGGATGTTTTCCAGGGCGGCGGCGTGATCGGCCGGATTCAGCTCCAGACCGGTGACGCTGCACCGACTGTCCCGGGCGCAGAGCAGCAGCCCCAGGGTGCCGCAGCCGGAGCCCAGATCCAGCACCCGTGCGTTGGCTGGCAGCCGGACAAAATCTGCCAGCACCATGGAATCGGTACTCAGGGGCAGGGAACCGGCGGAAAGCTCCAGGGTATAGCGTCCGGCAATGGTTTCCATGGCAGACTCCTTTTCAAAGAAAATGAGCCTGTGTGCCCGGTTGGGCACACAGGCTGCATCTGGTTGGAATAGCGATTAGCCTTCCTCGATGGCCTCGACGGGGCACTGATCGGCGCAGGAGCCGCAGGAAACGCAGACGTCAGCGTCGATGACGTACTTGCCGTCACCCTCGGAGATAGCCTCGACGGGGCACTGATCGGCGCAGGAGCCGCAGGAAACGCAAGCGTCGGTGATGATGTAAGCCATGATTTTTCCTCCCAAATAAGTATAGTGGTGCACTACGTTTTGTAGCTTGTCCTTATTGTAGCACTATTTTTAGAAAAAGCAATTCTTTTTTTCAAAAAACTTTTGTATATTTTCACACATCAATGTCAAGACTTAGCAGAACCGGGAGGTGAGCGCTTGCGCTATTCACAGGAGGCGACGGATATCATTCTTTCCGCCGCCGCACAGGCCCGGGCCCAGGGCCATAGTTTTGTGGGCAGTGTCCATCTGCTTTGGGCCATCACCCTGTCGCCGGGAGAATGCGGACTGCTGCTGCGCCAGCGTGGATTGTCCGGGCAGCTGGCCCAGGACATCGGCGCGATTTTTTATGGGGTGGGAAGCCGGACGCTGCCCCTGCCCCAGGGCTTTTCCGGCCAGGCCAGGCGGATTCTGGGCAACGCCGGGACCGAGGCGGAGCTGCTGGGGGAAAAGCAGGTCCGTCCGGTTCACATTCTGCTGTCGCTGACCCGCTGCGCAGACTCTGGGGCATCAGCGGTGCTGGAAGCCGCAGGCATTGATCCGGATGGGCTGTTTACGGTGCTGGTGGGCTGGCACACCAGGGAAAAAGGGGATATGAAAGGGAAGAAGGAGGGCTTGTCCATGAAATTATTGGATCAGTTCAGCGAGGATCTGGTTCAGAAGGCGGCAGGGCTGGACCCGGTGATCGGCCGGGACCGGGAGATTGAAACGGTTATCGGGATTTTAAGCCGGAAGAATAAGAATAATCCTGCCCTCATCGGAGAACCGGGGGTGGGCAAAACCGCCATCGCCGAGGGGCTGGCCCAGCGGATGGCTGCCGGGAATGTGCCGCCCCAGCTGAAGGAAAAACGGCTGATCAGCCTGAACATGGCCAATCTGGTGGCAGGCACCAAATACCGGGGCGAGTTTGAGGAACGGCTCCGGGATCTGCTGTCGGAGATCAACCGGCTGGGGGATGTGATTCTGTTTGTGGACGAGATGCACACCATTGTGGGCGCCGGTGCTGCGGAGGGCGCCATCGACGCGGCCAATATCCTCAAGCCTGCCCTGGGCCGGGGAGAAATTCAGATGCTGGGCGCCACCACCCTGGAGGAGTACCGGAAATGTGTGGAAAAGGACCCTGCCCTGGAACGGCGGTTCCGTCCGGTGATGGTTCGGGAACCCAGCCAGGAGGCCACCCTGGAGATTCTGACGGCCCTGAAGCCGGGACTGGAACGGCATCACGGCCTCCGGCTGACGGAGGAAGCCCTGACCCAGGCGGTGAAGCTTTCTGTCCGGTATCTGCCGGATCTGTATCTTCCCGACAAGGCCATTGACCTGGTGGATGAGGCGGCGAGCCATGCCCGTCTGGAAGAGCTGGCAGGCTACAAAACCACCGCACGCCGGGAGCTGGAGCAGCAGCTCCACGACGCGGTCCGGGCGAGGAACTACGAACAGGCGGCTCTCTGCCGGGACCGGCTCCGGGAGCTGTCGGCAAGTCCCGGGGAAAAACGCCGGAGCAGGGCAGTGACCGCCCAGGATGTGGCATGGGCGGTGTCGGAGCGTACCGGGATTCCCGTGGGAAGGCTCACCTCCGACGAACGCTCCCGGCTCCTGGCCCTGGAGCAGACCCTGGGGAAATCCGTGGTGGGGCAGCGTCAGGCAGTGGAGCAGGTGGCACGGACGGTGCGCCGGGGCCTGTCCGGTGTCCGGGATGAAAACCGGCCTGTGGCCTCCATGCTGCTCTCCGGCCCCACGGGGGTGGGGAAAACGGAGCTTTGCCGGGCCCTTGCGGAGGAGCTGTTCGGCACAAAGGATGCCATGATCCGGCTGGATATGTCGGAATTCATGGAAAAACAGGCAGTTTCCCGGCTCATCGGTGCCCCTCCCGGCTATGTGGGCTATGAAGAGGGGGGCAAGCTCACCGAGGCGGTCCGACGGCGGCCATACTGCCTGGTGCTGCTGGATGAACTGGAAAAGGCCCACCCGGATGTGGCAGGCCTGCTGCTGCAGATCATGGAGGAGGGGGTCCTGACGGATTCCACAGGCCGAAGGGTATCCTTCCGGAACACCATTGTGGTGATGACCTCCAATGTGGGCAGCCAGACGGCAGGGGAGGGGCTGGGCTTCAATCCCACGGGCCGCCAGTGCAGGACGGAGGATGCCCTCCGGCAGGCATTTACCCCGGAGTTTCTGGGCCGCCTGGACGAAACGGTGGTGTTCAAGCCCCTGGACAGCGACTCCCTGGTGTCCATCGCGGATAAATTTCTGGCGCAGCTCCAGACCCGGCTGGGGGAGCAGGGCATCCGGCTCCGGTATCCTGTGGAATTGTCCCGGGACTTGTCCCAGCGGTGCGGTGTCCGTTCCGGGGCCCGGCAGATGCGCAGTCTGATCCAGAACCGGGTGGAGAGTCCCCTGGCCTCCTACCTGCTCCGCTGCCCGGAAAAGCCCCGGGAGCTGGCTGCCTTCCTGGAGGAGGACCGGGTCTGCTTCCGATGAGTTCCAGAGTGTGCAGGACCGGGACTTTTTTGGGGGAATGATCGGCGAGGTGGATCAGCGGCAGTCTGTGGATTGCTGACGGGGCGTCGGGGACGGCGCCCCCTACATACAGAGGATTTGTTGGTTTTTGGTAAACAAACGTTCTAAAAGTTCAAAAAACAGGGGCTTTTGCAGGAAAAAACTCTGATTTCGACCAATCTTACCATTGACAACTCCCATTCCATCGGGTTATACTGATTGTGGAGTAAAATTGATGGATTTTGGAGGAAAGTGGAGGTGAAGGCCTGTGATCGGTCAATTCCCGGCGAAGCTGGACGATAAGTGCCGGCTCATTGCCCCGGCAAAGCTCCGTGCCAAGCTGGGCGATACCTTTTTTGTCACCGTGGGTGTCAACTGCGGTCACAAGTGCCTGACGGCCTACACCGCTGACCGCTGGCAGACCATGAAGGATAAGTATGACAGCCTGTCCGTCATCGAGAAGGCCAGCCCTACCAGTGTCCTGTTCATCTATGCCTCCGAATGCACCCCCGACAAGCAGTTCCGTTTCTCCCTCACCTCCGCCCAGATGCGCTACGCCGGAATCACCCGGGATGTGATGATCGTGGGCCGGGCAGGCCAGGCGGAGATCTGGGACCTGGAGGAATACAACGCCTTTGAGGCAGAGGCGCTGCAGCCTGACAAACTACTGCAATCTTTGGAGGCCATCGGTCTATGACAGAATTTCATCATGTATCGGTGCTTCTGGACGAATGCATCGACAACTTAAACATCAAGCCTGACGGCATTTATGTGGACGGCACCCTGGGCGGCGCGGGGCATTCCAGCGTCATCGCCTCCAGACTGACCACCGGCCGTCTCATCGGCATCGACCGGGATACCAACGCCCTGAAAGCGGCAGGGGAGCGGCTTGCCCCCTACGCCGACCGGGTGACCCTGGTACATTCCAATTTTTCAGAGCTTGACCGGGTTCTGGAGGAGCTGGGAATTCCCGGGGTGGACGGCATTTTGCTGGACCTGGGCGTGTCCTCTCCCCAGCTGGACGAGGCGGAGCGGGGCTTCTCCTACATGGCCGACGCCCCTCTGGATATGCGCATGAACCAGTCCGACAGCCTGTCTGCCTGGGATGTGGTAAATACCTGGCCCCGGGAGGAGCTGCGCCGGATTCTCTACGAATACGGCGAGGAGCGCTACGCCCCCCAGATCGCCTCTGCCATTGAGCGGCGGCGCAATGAAAAGACCATCGAATCCACCCTGGAGCTGGTGGATGTGATCCGCTCCGCCATGCCTCCCCATGCCCTCCGGGAGAAGCAGCATCCTGCCAAACGGAGCTTCCAGGCCATCCGCATCGCCGTCAATGACGAGCTGGGCGCGGTGGGAAAGGTCATGGAAACAGCCATCCCCAAGCTGAACGAGGGCGGACGGCTGTGCATCATCACCTTCCATTCCCTGGAGGACCGGATCGTGAAGAACGGCATGGCGGCCAACGCCAGAGGCTGCACCTGCCCTCCCGAATTCCCCGTGTGTGTCTGCGGCAACAAGCCCAAGGTGAAGCTCATCAGCCGCAAGCCCATTGTGTCCGGCAAGGAAGAGCTGGACCGGAACCCCAGAGCCCGCAGCGCCAAGCTCCGGGTCTGCGAGAAACTGTAACATAAGGAAGTGAGCGAACATGGCTGACAGAGAAAGAATTGAATATGTTCGCTATTATGCCCCCGGCAGCGAAGCCCTGAAGGTGGACCCCAAGCCCCGGAGGGAGCGAACCCAGCCCAAGCCCCAGGTCAGACAGGAGCCTACGGTGATCCCCTTTGATCCGGTGGCGGTGTTTGGCTGTGTGGTGGCGGTTGCACTGGTGGTGTGCGTGCTCTTCGGCTTTTACCGGCTGAACCGGATGAACAACGCCATTGCCAACGCCCAGAATGATCTGACCACCCAGAAGAGTCTGCATTACGAACTGGAAACCAATTACGCCAACGGCTATGACCTGGAGGATATCCGTGCCGCTGCGGAAGCCATGGGCCTGGTTCCCATGGAGCAGGTTCAGCACATCACCATCCGAATCCCGGAACCCGAACCGGTGGAGGAGCTGCCCTGGTGGCAGGAATGGTGGGCATCGCTGAAGGCGATGTTTGAATAAATCTGAGCCCCGGCCAATAGAATAGAACAGAAGCTGTGACGGGCAGTAAGGGTAATGCCTTGCTGC
Source organism: Oscillospiraceae bacterium (assembly GCA_017506735.1). GTDB lineage: Bacteria > Bacillota > Clostridia > Oscillospirales > Oscillospiraceae > Faecousia. The sequence goes on from JAFVMW010000058.1 coordinate 8,373, forward strand.
CTGTTTTGTTCTGTCAGGAGGCCGATGGGAATGAAGCAAACCAGCAAAAAAACGATCTACCGCCGGACCCGTGGGGATTCCGGTCAATTCAGAAGGATTCGCCTTGCCATGGCAGTCCTGGGCCTTGCCGCCTTTTTCCCGGTGGCGGCCAGGCTGTACAGTCTGATGGTAAGCCAGTACGGCCATTATGCCGCCCTGGCCCTGGGCAATCAGTCCCGGTCCACCCCCATTCAAGCCACCCGTGGGGAGATCTACGACCGGAATATGAATGTCCTTGCCGCCTCCCGGACGGTGGAGAACGTATACATAGACCCCCGGGAGCTGCACCAGACCCGGATGGACATCGAAGGTGTCTGCGATGCCCTGTCTGAAATTCTGGAGGTGGACCGGGAGAAGGTGGCAAAGCTGGCCGCAGACCAGACCCGGCGCTATCATCTGATCCGGGACCGGGTGGAGGAAGAAACCGCCGGACGGGTCCGGGACTATATCAATGAAAACAACATTACGGGCATCCATCTGGAGCCCAATACGGAGCGGGTCTATCCCTGCGGCACCCTGGCTGCCCAGGTCATCGGCTTCACCAACGCCTCCAATCAGGGGGCCGAGGGCATCGAAGCCAGCTATGACCACTATCTTTCCGGAGAGGCCGGAAAGGTGAGCACCACCAAGGGGAACAATGAGATGGATATGCCCTATTCTGTGGAGCGGTTCCTGGCAGGCAAGCCCGGAGCCAGCGTGGTCACCACCCTGGATGTTACTGTCCAGGCCTGCCTGGAGCAGGGGATGCAGGATGCCATCGACCGCTACCGGGTTCTGAACGGAGCCTTCGGCATGGTCATGGACGTGGACACCGGGGAAATCCTTGCCATGGCCACCCTGGGAAGCTACGATCCCAACAATTATCTGGAAATCACCGACGAAACCACCTCCAACGCTCTGGAGGAGCTTCGTCTTGACTATCTTCGCTACGATCCGGATTCCCCCGAATACCGGGCAGGGAAGGATGCCTACCGCCAGGCCCTGGTGGCTGCCCGGCTGAAGCAGTGGCGCAACCGGTGCCTGTCCGACGGCTATGAGCCCGGCTCCACCTTCAAGACCATCACCCTGGCCGCCGCCATCGACTGCGGCGCGGTGGATCTGAACAGCCGGTTCTCCTGCTCCGGGGCGGAGCAGATCCCGGGCAGAAGCCAGCTTCTGCACTGCTGGCGCTCGGCAGGCCACGGAGGACAGTCTACCGCCCAGGCCCTTCAGAATTCCTGCAACCTGGCCTTCGCCCACATCGGTCTGAAGCTGGGGGGACAGCGGTTTTATGACTATATCACTGCCTTCGGCATCACCCAAAAGACGGGCATCGACCTGGCTGGCGAGTCCGCCGGCGTGTTCTTCTCCAAGGAGCTGGTGACCAATACGGACAAATGGGGAACCTCCTCCCTGACCTCCGGCTCCTTCGGTCAGACCTTCAAGGTCACGCCGCTGCAGCTGGTCCGGGCCATCGCCGCGGTGGTCAACGGGGGATACCTGCTGGAGCCCCATATCGTGTCCGAGGTGCTGGATGCCGACGGCAATACCATCCTGAAGCAGGAGCCGAAGGTGCTGGGCAGACCCATCTCGGAGGAAACCTCCCGGATCATGTGCGGTTTGATTGAATCGGTGGTGACGGACGGAACCGCCAAAAATGCCGCCGTCGCCGGATTCCGGGTGGGCGGCAAAACCGGAACCAGCGAAAAAATTGACGTTTTTGATGAGAATGGCCAGAGAGTCCTGGACAAAATCGTTTCATTTGTGGGGATTGCGCCCATGGACGATCCGAGGTATATTATACTTATCGCACTGGATACCCCCTCCCGGGAAACGGGAATGTATATTTCCGGCGGCGTTATGGCCGCCCCCACGGTGGGTGCCGTGCTGGAGGACATTCTGCCCTACCTGCAGGTCAGCCGAAGCTACGCGGAGGATGACCCGGAGGGGAAACAGGTTCAGATTCCGGACCTGGTGGGAATGTCCCGGAAGGAAGCCCAGGCGCTTCTGGAATCTCTGTCCCTGGAGCCTCTGATTCAGGGGGAGGGGACCCATATTACCGACCAGCTTCCCAGCCCCGGAACCACCGTTCCCGGGGGCAGCGGAATGCTTCTTTACACCGAATCCCAGGCCCCGTCAGACCGGGTGAGCGTGCCGGACTTCCGGGGAATGACCCTGGAACAGGCTGTATACCTGGCGGCAGAGCAGGGCCTGTGCCTTATCGCCTCCGGAAACCCGGATCTGACCCTCCCCCTGCAGGTGCTGAGCCAGTATCCTGAGCCGGGGACGGAAGCGGAGCCGGGGGCCATGATTGAACTGAAATTTACCGACCGGACGGTCCGTGACTGATCCGGGACAAAGGAGACAGATACTATGAAACTGGGTCAACTGCTGACCGGGCTGCCGGTGATCGAAGCCACCGCCGACCCGGCTCTTGAGATCAGCGCCGTGGCTTATGATTCCCGGAAAGTAACCCCCGGCAGTCTGTTTGTGGCGGTGTCGGGCTTCGCCTCCGACGGAAACCGCTTTATCCCCATGGCAATGGAGAAGGGAGCCACCGCGGTGGTCACCGCCAAACGGCCGGAAACCGATATCCCCTATGTGCTGGTGGAATCTGACCGGCTGGCCCTGGCCCTGCTCGGCTGCAATTTCTTTCATCATCCTGCAAAAGCCATGACCATCATCGGCATTACCGGCACCAACGGCAAAACCTCCTCCACCCTGCTGCTGAAGCACGTGCTGGAAAAGACCCTTGGCGCGAAGGTAGGCCTCATCGGTACCATGGCCAATATGGTGGGCGACGAGATCATCCCCACCGAGCGCACCACCCCGGAGAGCTTCGAACTCCAGGCCCTCTTTGCCCGGATGCGTGACGGGGGCTGCACCCATGTGGTTATGGAGGTGTCCAGCCACGCCATCGCCCTGGAGCGGATCGGAGGCGTCCGGTTTGATGTGGCGGCCTTCACCAATCTGACGGAGGATCATCTGGATTTCCACAAGACCATGGATGCCTACTGCGATGCCAAGGCGGAGCTGTTCCGCCGCTGTGACCGGGGCGTGGTGAATGCTGACGATGCCTATGCCCCCCGGATGCTTGAGGCAAAGGGCGATGGGGTTCTTACCACCTCCGTGACTGGAAACGCATCCCTCTGGGCGGAAAACCAGGAGCTGCGTGCAGACGGTGTGGCCTTTGATGCCTGCATGGAGGGAAAAACCGTTCCCGTGAAGCTGGGTATCCCCGGAAAGTTCACCATTTCCAACGCCCTGACCGTGCTGGGCATCGCCCTGGAGCTGGGCATTTCGCTGGAAGCCGCCGCCGATGCCCTGGCTGACGCCCCCGGTGTCAAGGGCCGTGTGGAGGTGGTTCCCACCCCCGGCACCGATTACACCGTCCTCATCGACTATGCCCATACCCCCGACGGACTGGAAAATGTTCTGTCCTCCGTCAAGGGCTACTGCAAGGGCAGACTCATCGCTGTATTTGGCTGCGGCGGTGACCGGGACCCCATCAAGCGGCCCATCATGGGCGAAATCGGTACCCGGCTTTCCGACCTCGCTATTATTACCTCTGACAATCCCCGTACCGAGGACCCAGTGAAGATCATTGAGGACATCAACCGGGGCGCGGTGAAGGCCGGGAAGGAATTCAAGATTGTGGTGGACCGCCGACAGGCCATCCGCTGCGCCATGTCCATCGCGGAAAAAGACGATATCATTGTTCTGGCCGGCAAGGGCCACGAGACTTATCAGGAGATCAACGGCGTGAAGCATCATCTTGACGAACGGGAAGAGGTTGCCGCCGCCCTGATGGAAATGAAGGGATAACCAATGGGAAGAATTACACTCAAGCAGGCAGCCGCCTGGTGCGGCGGCTTTGTCGATCCGAAGTATGCCGACGTTACCTTTCTGGGTGCCAATAATGACACCCGGAAGATCCAGCCCGGCCAGCTGTTCCTGGCCCTGAAGGGCGTCCGGGACGGTCATGATTTCATTCCCCAGGCCCTGGAGAAGGGGGCCGCCGCGGTACTCTGCGAACACGCTGACGGGGATTTTCCTGCCATCGTGGTGCCGGATACCCGGATTGCCCTGGGCCAGATTGCCCGGGGAGAGCGCAGACACCGGGGCTATAAGGTGGTGGGCATCACCGGCTCCGTGGGCAAGTCCACCACCAAGGAAATGGTGGCAGCAGTCTTGGCGACCACCTACCGGGTGGCAAAGACCCCGGCAAACCACAACAACGACATCGGTATGCCCATGGCCATCCTTGCCATGCCCGAGGACACCGAGGTCGCCGTTCTGGAGATGGGCATGAACCATTTCCGGGAGATGGCCTACCTTTCCGGCGTGGCAGAGCCGGATCTGGCGGTGATCATCAACATCGGCACCATGCACATAGAGCATCTGGGCAGTCAGGAGGGCATCCTGAAGGCAAAGCTGGAAATTCTGGAGTGCATGGACGTGAACGCCCCTGTGATCCTCAACGGCGATGACAAGCTCCTGAGCACCGCCCGGATTCCCGGCAGACCGGTGACTTATTTCGGCTGGAAGAATGAAGCTGCCCCCATCCGCGCGTCGGAGGTGGAGCTGACCAACGGCTGCGTCCGCTTCCAGGCAGAATACGACGGCCTGCGCTATCCGGTGGAGCTGCCGGTGGAGGGCGCCCATTACGTGCCCGATGCCCTGGCTGCCATCGCAGTGGGCCAGCAGCTCCGGGTAAAGCCAGAGTGTATTCAGCAGAGCCTTGCCCTGTTCCAGAATATGGCCGGCCGCCAGGAGATTCTGAAGGTCCGGGGCTACACCGTGATCTCCGACTGCTACAACGCGGGTCCCGAGTCCATGGCCGCCGCCCTGGCGGTGCTGGGTGCCCAGACCGGACGGCGGATCGCCGTGCTGGGTGATATGCTGGAGCTGGGTGCCTGCTCCCAGGCGGAGCATTACAAGGTGGGCAGAATCGCCGCGGAGAAGGTGGATTTTCTGCTTGCCTACGGCCCCAACAGCGACCGGATGCTCAACGGTGCCATCACCGGCGGCATGGTGGACGGCAAGGCCAAGGCCTTCACCGACCGGGCAGAGCTGGTCCGGGCGCTGAAGCGTCTGGCAAGATCCGGCGACGTAATCCTGTTCAAGGGCAGCCGGGGTATGCATATGGAAATCGCCATGGAGCAATTCCTGGCGGATGAGAGATAAAGGGAGGAATTACCAATGCTGAACACACCTGCCGCGCGGCTGATTGCCGCCATCGTGGCTTCTTTTGTTGTTTCACTGGTCCTGGGCCGGATTCTGATTCCGGTGCTCCGGGCGTTGAAGGCCGGTCAGTCCATCCGTGAGGATGGCCCCACCTGGCACAATTCCAAAGCAGGCACCCCCACCATGGGCGGCCTGAGCTTCATCGGCGCGTCGGTGCTGAGCCTGGTATTCGGCATCCAGGGCATGATGAGCGGTGATTTCACCGCCCTGTACGTGCTGCTGCTGAGCCTGTGCTTCGGCCTGGTGGGCTTCCTGGACGACTTCTTCAAAGTCAAGTACAAGCGGAATCTGGGCCTGACCTCCATCCAGAAGGCCTGCCTGCAGATGGCTGTTTCCGCCATTTTCCTGTACATCCTGTACAAGGAGGGCATCATGTCCGCCTCCCTGTACATCCCCTTCACCAAGGTCTACATCGAGCTGCACCCCCTGCTGTACATCTTCTTTGCCATGTTCGTCATCGTTGGCTGCGTCAACGCGGTGAATCTGACCGATGGCATCGACGGCCTGTCCTCCTCTGTGACCCTGCCTGTCATGGTGTTCTTCACCCTCTGCGCCATGACCATGGGCAAGTTTGACCTGGCCCTGCTTCCCGGCAGCCTGGTGGGCGGCCTGGCAGCCTTCCTGATCTACAACTGGAAGCCTGCCAAGATGTTCATGGGCGACACCGGCTCGCTGTTCCTGGGCGGCGCGGTCTGCGGCCTGGCCTTTGCCCTGGATATGCCCCTGGTGCTGATCTTTGTCGGCATCATCTACATCACCGAAACCCTGTCCGTGATTCTTCAGGTGGGCTACTTCAAGCTCACCCACGGCAAGCGGCTGTTCAAGATGGCTCCCATCCACCACCACTTCGAAAAGTGCGGCTGGAGCGAGGAGCGGATTGTCATCACCTTCGCATCCATCACCATCGCCATGTGCCTGCTGGCCTGGCTGGGTGTGACGAATCATATTGGTTGATCTGCAATAAGGCTCCCCTCAGAGGGGAACTGGCACGGCGAAGCCGTGACTGAGGGGTGGAAGGGAAGGTTTTGGCTGCCTGGTTTCTGGCGGCTTTCACCCCTCCGCCCCTTCGGGGCACATCCCCTCAAGGGGAGGCAATTAAGGAGTTCTGGTATTGGAAAATCGTGTTTTCCATACCAAAGATGACCCATCCCATGGGGGTGGGAACGGGGTGGACCCGGTATTTCTGGGTCTGGTGCTGTGCCTGCTGGTGCTGGGGCTTGTGATGCTCTGGTCTGCCAGCGCCGCCCAGTCGGAGTATGACTCCGGCTACAGGGAATCCACCCGGTATCTGTCCAAACAGGCCCTGTGCGCCCTGCTGGGCCTGGGCTGTATGTGGCTGTTTTCCAGGATCGATGTCCGGCTGTGGCATCGCTTTGCCTGGCACATTTATGTGACAGCCATCTGTCTGCTGCTGCTGGTGCTGGTGGCAGGCCAGAGCGTCAACGGGGCAAAACGCTGGATCAGTATTGCCGGCATCCAGTTTCAGCCCTCGGAGCTGGCGAAATTCGCCATGATCCTGGCCCTGGCCCGGCTGAGCCGGGTGTACGCCGAAGAGGCGGCACAGTTCCGGTACGGCGTTCTGGGCTTCGGCACGGCCCTTCTGGGCATTCTGATTCCCCTGGCTCTGGAGAAGCACCTGTCCGCCATTCTGCTCATGGGCATGGTGGCGGTGGTGATGATGTTCATTTCCGGCACCCGGGTGCGCTATCTGATGATGGGCGCGGCTGGGGCAGGGTTGTTTGTGCTGGTGTACATCACCCTGATGGGCTACGCCGGGGACCGGGTAACGGCCTGGCTGGACCCGGCCTCGGACCCCTCCGATACGGGCTACCAGATTCTTCAGTCCCTCTACGCCATCGGCTCCGGCGGCGTGTTCGGACTGGGCTTCGGAAAGAGCCGGCAGAAATATCTGTACCTGCCCTTTCAGTATAACGACTATATTTTCGCCATCGTCTGCGAGGAGCTGGGTCTGGCGGGAGCCCTGGGCATTGTGGCCCTGTTTGCCTGCCTGATCTGCCGGGGCTACTGGATCGCCCTGAACGCCCGGGACCGGTTTTCCTGCATTCTGGCCGCCGGACTGACCACGCTCCTGGCGGTTCAGACCATTCTCAACCTCTGCGTGGTCACCAATTTACTGCCCTCCACCGGCATCGCCCTGCCCTTCTTCTCCTATGGAGGAACGGCTCTGGCGGTGAATCTGGGGGAAATGGGCATCATCCTCAGCATATCCCGGCATCGCTTTGATGCAAGAATACAGGAGGAAGCAATATGAATGTGATTTTTACCTGCGGCGGCACCGGCGGTCATATCAATCCTGCCATCGCCGTGGCTGACATAGTCAAGGAACGCTGCCCCGACGCCAACATCCTCTTTGTGGGCGCCGCAGGCGGCATGGAGGAACAGCTGGTGCCCAAGGCAGGCTACCGGCTGGAGGGTCTGCCTGCCTCCAGCTTCTCCCGGAAGCTGACCCCCAAGGGCATTGCCCACAATGTGAGCGGTGTGTTCAAGATTCTCTCCGCCCTGACCCGGGTGAGAAAGATCATCCGGGAATTCAAGCCCGATGTGATCCTGGGTACCGGCGGCTACGCCAGCTTTCCTGCGTTGTTTGTGGGAAGCAAAATGGGAATTCCCACCTGTGTCCATGAGTCCAACGCCGTTCCCGGCCTTGCCACACGGCTGGTTGCGGACTCCGTGGAAAAGATTCTGGTCTGCTTCCCGGAAAGCGGCAAGGGCTATTCCCAGCAGGAGAAGGTGGAAGTGGTGGGTATGCCCGTCCGCCGGGAGTTTATTTACACACGCCGGGAGGATGCCAGGAAAGAGCTTTCCCTGGATGACCGGCCCCTGATCATCTCCGCCTTCGGCAGCCTGGGCGCCCGGGAGATGAACAAGGCCATGGCGGACTTCATGGCCCTGGAATATGCGGAAAAGGTCCCCTATCAGCATACCCACGCCACCGGTTCCTACGGCTGGCGGTGGATGCCCGAGCTGATGCAGGAGAAGGGCGTGGACTTTGAATCCGCGCCGGGACTTGACATGAAGGAGTATATTTATAATATGCCCACCATGATGGCGGCGGCGGATGTGATGATCAGCCGGGCCGGCGCGGCAAGCTGCAATGAGATCGCCGCCGCGGGCCTGCCCTGCATTCTGATCCCGTCCCCCAACGTGACGGATAACCACCAGGAAAAGAACGCCCGGGTGCTGGAGCGTCTGGGCGGCGCGGTGGTGGTGCTGGAATCGGAATGCACCGGGCAGCGGCTTTATGACGAGGTCAAGGCCCTGCTCTCCGACGAACCCAGAAGAAAATCCATGCGCCAGGCCCTGCTCCGCGCCGCGGTGCCGGACTCCGCCGAACGAATTTGCGATATTATCTGCAATCTGGCACGAAAGTAAGCTTCCCTGCATAGAATGTGCTACATTCTTTTCAGGGAAGGGGCGAAAAAATATTGCAGTCGCTCTTGATCCGGGGCGGAAAGCCCCTTTATGGCACGATCCCCATCTCCGGAAGCAAAAACGCGGTGCTGCCCATGCTGGCCGCCGCTGTGCTGTTCCGGGAAAGCTGCCGGATCCGGAATTGCCCGGATCTGACGGATGTTCATGCCGGAGTGGCGATCCTGCGCTGGCTGGGCGCGGAAGTCCGGTGGCAGGGGAGAGATCTTCTGGTAAACCCGGAACCCATCGCCCGGTGGCAGATCCCCGGGGAACTGATGGGTCTGATGCGTGGTTCCGTGTTTTTTACGGGCCCGTTGCTGGCCCGGCTGGGAAACTGCGTCCTGTCTGTCCCCGGCGGCTGTCCCATCGGGGCAAGACCTGTGGACTTTCACGCTTCGGGGTTTGAAGCCCTGGGCGCTGTCCGGGAAGGGGACCGGTTTTTCGGACCGCTGACCGGCGGAGAGATCTGTCTGCCCTATCCCAGCGTGGGCGCCACGGAGAATCTTCTCATGGCAGCCCTGGGGGCCTCCGGAATCACCCGGATTCATAACGCCGCCCGGGAACCGGAGATTGTATGTCTTTGCGACTTTCTCAGAGCCGGCGGCTGCCGCGTCACCGGCGACGGCACCGATACCATCCATATCCGGGGCGGTCTGCCCGGCACCGGAGCTTTGGCCCCCATTCCCGACCGGATGGAGGCGGCAACCTTTGCCTGCGCCCTGGCCTCGGCCGGGGGAGAGATCATCCTGGACGGAGCGGATCATACCCATCTGACGGCCCTGCTGGAGGTTCTGGAACGCTCCGGCTGTGGTATTATCAAAGAGAAAACAAGAATCATCCTGTCTGCCCATGGGCTTGTCAGCCCCGGCGACATTACAACCGGCCCCTATCCCGGTTTCCCAACCGATGCCCAGGCCCCAGTGATGGCGGCCATGATCCGGGCGAGGGGAGAAACCATCATCCGGGAAACGGTATTTGAGGGGCGGATGGGCCATGTGGAGCCCCTGCGCGCCATGGGGGCAAGGATTGCCCTGTCTGGCGGAACGGCCCGGATCACCGGAACATGGGAGCTTCTGGGCCGGAAGGTCACCGCTTCCGACCTGCGGTGCGGCGGCGCGCTGGCGGTTGCCGCCCTGGGAGCCCGTGGATTGACCGAAATCCATGGGGTGGCCCATATTTTGAGGGGATACGAGGATTTTGCCGGGAAACTGCGCGCCCTGGGCGCGGACGCCTGCCTGGCGTAAGGAGGAACCAAATGGATACGAAAGAAAGAAAACGCTCCGCCGGTGGAAAACGTCCCACCGCCGGAAAGCGTCCCGCAGCCCGGAGGCCTGCCCAGCCTGTCCGGAAGAAGGCAAGCCCCATGACGGCGAAGAACCGCCGGAGGGCCGCCGCGGCGGCCAGCCGGAAACGCAGCGCCGCTGCCCGGAGCAACCAGCCCCGCCGGGTGGTCCGTCCCCCCAGAGAGGACATTCCCCGGGTGGTCTACACCATGCCCAAGCCCTTCAGCCGGGGCGTTTTCCTGCTGCGGCTGATCAGCGTGGCGGCAGTGGTGGCGGCTGTGATGATGTGCCTGTCCCTGTTCTTCCGGGTGGATCAGGTGGTGGTATCCGGCGCGGAGAAATATACCCCCTACAACATTATGGAAGCCTCCGGCATCTCCCAGGGCGACAGCCTGCTCTCTATCAGCGATGCCCGGGTGGCCGGAAAAATCAAGCTGGCCCTGCCCTATGTGGACGAGGTCCGGGTGGGCATCAAGCTTCCCGGCACCGTACAGATCGAAATCACCGAGCTGCAGATGACCTATGCCATCCGGGCAACGGACAACTCCTGGTGGCTCATTGCCTCCGACGGACGGGTGATTGAACAGATCCCGTCCTCCGCCGCCTCCGGCTATACCCGGATTTTCGGCGTGGAGGCCGACGGACCCAGGGCAGACCACCAGGTGGTGGCTGCGGAGCCCAATCAGCCCCAGCCCTCCGAAGCGCCCACGGACCCATCTGAGGCCGAAAGCCAGCCCACTCTGCCCACCACCGCCGCGCAGATCACCGGAGCACAGCGGCTGCAGGTTCTGCTGACCATTCTTTCCGGTCTGGAGGACAACGGCATCATCGGACAGGTGGAATCCATCGATGTCACCAATCTGAACAATATCACCATGGAATACGCCCAGCGTCTGACCCTGATCCTGGGCACTTCTGAAAATCTGCCCTACAAGATTGCCTACATGGCCCAGGCCATCTCCCAGCTGCCCGATTACGAAACCGGCGAGCTGGATGTGTCCTTCAAATACAGCGAAAAAGCCCTGCTGAATCCCCGGCAGTGACAATTTCTTTGGTGAATTTCAGATTTTCTATTGACCAATCGCGGATTTCACGTTAGAATATATGAGTATGAATGTAACTTAGTGTGCTGTACCCAGCTCACGATACATAGGAGGAATAGAAAATGGCTGAAGCATTTCAGGAGCGCGTAGTCAAGATCAAGGTCATCGGTGTTGGCGGCGCCGGTAACAATGTTATCAACCGCATGATCGACTCCGGCGTGGCCGGTGTTGACTTCGTGGTAGTCAATACGGATAAGCAGGACCTGAACAAGTCCACTTGCAAGAATAAGGTTCAGATCGGTGAGAAGCTCACCGGCGGCATGGGCGCAGGCTCCAAGCCCGACGTGGGCCGCCGCTCCGCTGAGGAGTCCCGGTCTGCCATCTCCAAGATTCTCGAGGGCACCGACATGGTGTTCATCACCGCCGGCATGGGCGGCGGCACCGGCACCGGCGCTGCACCCATCGTGGCTGATCTGGCCCATGAGGCAGGCATCCTGACCGTGGGTGTCGTCACCAAGCCCTTCAAGTTCGAGGGCGCAAACCGTATGCGTCAGGCAGAGGCCGGCATCGCCGCTCTGGGCGAGAAGGTGGACTCCCTGATCATCATCCCCAACGACCGTCTGAAGTACGTTACCGACCAGAAGATCACCTTTGCCAACGCTTTCGGCATCGCTGACGATGTTCTGAAGCAGGCTGTGACCTCCATCTCCGAGCTGGTCGGCTTCTCCGAGAAGGTCATCATCAACCTGGACTTCGCTGACGTCTCCGCCGTCATGAAGGACGCCGGCCGTGCCCACATGGGTGTCGGAACCGCTTCCGGCAAGGAGAAGGCCGAGCAGGCCGCTCTGGCCGCTGTTTCCAGCCCCCTGCTGGAGACCTCCATCAACGGCGCTACCGGCGTTCTGGTCAACGTCACCGGTCCCGAGGATCTGACTCTGGACGACGTGGAGACCGCTGCCGGCATCGTTCAGGAAGCCGCAAGCCCCGAGGCAAACATCATCTTCGGCGCTACTTCCGCTCCCGGCTTTGACGATTCCATCCGGGTCACCGTCATCGCCACCGGCTTTGACCAGGCTGAGGCTGCCACTGCCGCCGCGCCTGCCGCCGCTGAGAAGAAGCCCGAGGCTCCCGTGGAGCAGCCTGTTGAGGCTCCCAAGAGCGATCTGAGCGACATCGACGCAATCTTCGATATCTTCAGACGCTGATCACTGACAAAACAGCACCCCGGAGCCTTCCGGGGTGCGTTTTTCTGCGAAGGAGGAACCTGCATGAACGCTTACGGCGCGCTGGCATCCAGCTATGACCGTCTGACCAATGATGTGGATTACGCAAGCTTCGTGAACTTTGCCGAAGCCATCCTGAAAAGGGAAGGCCTGGCCCCACGGACCGTTGCGGACCTGGCCTGCGGCACAGGCTCTGCCACCCGGATTCTGGCGCAGCGGGGCTATACCGTGACAGCGGTGGATCTGTCCGAGGAGATGCTCACCGAGGCCATGGACAAATGCTCCGACCTGGAGAAGCTGCCCCGGTTTGTTCACCAGGGCCTTCAGAACCTGTACCTTCCCCGGGCAGTGGATTTGGCGGTCTGCTTCCTGGACAGCCTGGACTATATCCTGGACCCTGCGGACTGCGCTGAGGCCATCCGTCGAACCTGGAAGGCCCTGAACCCCGGCGGAATCTTTATCTTCGATGTGAATACCCCGGAAAAGCTCCGGGCCATGGACGGCCAGGTGTTCCTGGACGAGGACGATGATGTATACTGCGTCTGGCGGGGTGAATTTGACGAAGAAACCAATATCTGCACCTACGGCATGGACCTGTTCCAGCGCAGGGGAGAAGTATGGCGCCGCTCCCAGGAGGAGCATCAGGAGTACGCCTACTCCATCCCCCAGCTCACAGGCTTTCTGAAGGATGCGGGCTTTACCCATATTGAAGTTTACGCGGACCGGCTTTTCTGCTCCCCCAGACCGGGGGAGCAGCGGATCTGGTTCAAAGCAAGAAAGGGAAAAATCAAATGAATGACTATATCGTTCGCGGCATGACTATGGATGGCTTTGTCAAGGTGGCAGCCATCCGTTCCACCAACCTGGTGGCCGAAGCCGCCCGAATCCACAAGACCACCCCCAACGCCACCGCCGCCTTCGGCCGGGCACTGACTGCCGCCTCCATGATGGGTAATATGCAGAAGGTGGAAAACGGCTCCATGACCATGCAGATCAAGGGCGGCGGCCCCATCGGCGGCATCGTCTGCGTGTCTGATTCCGAAGGCAATGTCCGGGGCTACGTCATCGAGCCCAATGTGCCCCTACTGGAGCGCTACCCCGGCAAGCTGGACGTGGGCGCCACCGTTGGTACAGACGGCACCCTGACCATCATCCGGGATCTGCAGATGAAGGAACCCTATGTGGGCTCCATCGAGCTGGTCACCGGCGAGATCGGTGACGATATTACTGCCTACTTTGTGCAGAGCGAGCAGATCCCCACTGCCTGCGCACTGGGTGTTCTCATCGACCGGGATTGCTCTGTGAAGGTGGCCGGCGGCTACATTCTCCAGCTCCTGCCCGGCGCCCCAGACGAGGTCATCGACAAGCTGGAGGAGGGCATCCGTAAGGCAGGTGCCGTCACGCCCATGCTGGAGGCCGGTATGACCCCCGAGGAAATTCTGGGCCAGGTCTGCGGCGATCTGGGCGTTCTGTTCATGGAAACCTGCCCCGTCAGCTACAAGTGCTACTGCTCCCGGGAGCGTGTGGAGGGCGCGCTGATCAGCCTGGGCCGGAAAGAGCTGACCGAGATCATGGAGGAGGGCAAGCCCTTCCCTGTGGAGTGCCAGTTCTGTGATACGGTCTATACCTTTACCCCGGATGACTTTGCGGAAATTCTGAATAAGGTGTAATTTCTGAGAAAACGGGGCGTTTTGCCAGGTAAAATGTTTTTTGAAAAAATGATTAAATTATGCTTGACAAAACGCCCCTCAACGGGTATAATGAACCACGTCGCTGAGAGATACACCTCGATGCGAACGAGTCGGGAGCATAGCTCAGCTGGGAGAGCATCTGCCTTACAAGCAGGAGGTCACAGGTTCGAGCCCTGTTGTTCCCACCAAAATCTGGCCCTGTGGTGCAGTCGGTTAGCACGCCAGCCTGTCACGCTGGAGGTCGACGGTTCGAGTCCGTTCGGGGTCGCCAATTTAATAGTGCAGAGCGAAAGCTCTGCACTACATATGCCTCTGTAGCTCAGGTGGTCGAGCAGTGGACTGAAAATCCACGGGGCGTTGGTTCGATTCCGACCGGAGGTCACAGGTTCGAGCCCTGTTGTTCCCACCAAAATCTGGCCCTGTGGTGCAGTCGGTTAGCACGCCAGCCTGTCACGCTGGAGGTCGACGGTTCGAGTCCGTTCGGGGTCGAACCGTCG
>JAFVMW010000102.1 GCA_017506735.1 Oscillospiraceae bacterium
CTGATGATCTCCTTTAACCTGTTTGGCAACGGCCTGCGTGATGCATTCAATCCGTCTACGAGAGGAGTGGAAGACTAATGGAAACCAAACTGCATGTACAGGATCTTCGCATTTCCTTCCGCACCAGCAACGGTAAGGTCCAGGCGGTTCGGGGCATCAACTTCGATCTGGCTAAGGGTGAAACTCTGGCCATCGTGGGTGAGTCCGGTTCCGGTAAGTCCGTTACCTCCAAGGCAATTCTGGGCATCCAGGCCGGCAATGCCATCACCGAGTCCGGTGAGATCATCTATGACGGCCAGGACCTGCTGAAGATCAATGAGGAGGCATTCCACAAGATCCGCGGTGATAAGATCGCCATGATCTTCCAGGACCCCATGTCCTCCCTGAACCCCATCGTCAAGATCGGTAAGCAGCTGACCGAGGCCATGCTGCTCAAGGGCAAGGCCCGTCAGAAGGAAAGCAAGGACACCTTCAACACCTATCTGAAGGAGCTGGAAAAGGCCATGATCGCCGCTCCCGGTAACAAGGAGCGTGCTGCCGAGCTGACTGCCATGTGCAAGAACTTCGATAAGTTCGAGTTCAAGCACATCGAGCTGGAATCCGCATACAACACTGCCCATGAGGCAGCTGTTGAGGCCATTGCCGACATTGAGAGCATGGTCTTTGAGATGGAGAAGAACTCCGTCAAGGCCGGTGCCGACCGCATCAAGGACATCGCCACCCGGGCAAAGACTTCTGTCAACGAGTACGTGGTCAAGGAGAACGGCGAGGAGATCAAGGCTCTGGCCGGCAATCTGACCAAGCAGTTCGCTGCCACCAAGAAGAGCCATGATTACTCCGAGATCCTGCCCGCCCTGAAGCGGATCAAGGAGATCCTGGAGGAGGCCGTGGCAAGAGAGGTTCCCGACTTCTTCAGCCTGGGCTACTACATGACCTTCTCCGGCAAGGATGTTCCTTCCATGCCTGCCGCCGAGCTGAACGCTTTCCTGGCCGATTACATCAGCAAGGAGTTCATGATCTCTTTCCTGGCGGAAACCAAGAAGGCCAAGGAGTACACCGCCAGCGTGTTCTACAAGGACCTGCTGGAGGCCATCGACGTTCTGAACGAGAAGAAGGCCGTCTTTGCCAAGGAAAACCTGGACAAGAAGGAATGCGAGGCTGCATTCAAGGTTCTGGTGAAGGAAGTCAGCGAGACCGTTGACCCCCTGTCCATCACCAAGGATTCTCTGACCTATACCTTCGCGTCCAGCCTGCGCTCCGAGATCGATACCTATTTCAACGCACTGGTCACCAACGTCAAGGCCCAGAAGATCCACGACAAGGATCAGCGCAAGCATGACAAGCTGGTTGCCCAGGGCAAGACTCCTGACTGGGAGGTTGCGGCAGCAGCCATTACCGATCTGGAGCTGGTCAAGTTCAACATTGCCCACCTGATCGACCGTCTGGTCAAGCATTACGAGGAACTCCGGGCTGTTCGTGAGACCCGTGACTTTGATGCCGAGACTGTGGCGCTGATCGACTTCCTGAAGACCAACGCTTCCGGCGTGGTCGCCAAGGTCACTCCCAGAATCGCCAAGGACCGTGCCATCAAGCTGATGGAGGAGGTCGGCATTGCCGAGCCTCATAAGCGTTACAACCAGTATCCCTTCGAGTTCTCCGGCGGTATGCGTCAGAGAATCGTTATCGCCATCGCTCTAGCAGCCAACCCCGATATTCTGATCTGTGACGAGCCCACCACCGCTCTGGACGTTACCATCCAGTCCCAGATCCTGGAGCTGATCAACAAGCTGAAGCGTGAGCGCCAGCTGTCCGTCATCTTCATCACCCATGACCTGGGTGTTGTGGCAAACATGGCAGACCGTGTTGCCGTTATGTATGCCGGCAAGATTGTTGAGATCGGCACTGCCAACGACATCTTCTATAACCCCAAGCATCCCTACACCTGGGCTCTGCTGAGCTCCATGCCTGACCTGGATACCGACGAGAAGCTGGAAGCCATCCCCGGTACTCCTCCCAACATGATCTATCCTCCCGTTGGCGACGCATTTGCTGCCCGTAACAAGTACGCAATGCAGATCGACTTCGAGAAGCAGCCCCCCATGTTCAAGGTCAGCGATACCCACTACGCAGCAACCTGGCTGCTCCATCCCGATGCTCCCAAGGTGGATCCCCCCAAGATCATCCGGGACCGGATTGCCAGAATGGAAAAGATGAGAGGTGACGACCATGCAGAATAATCAGGAAACTTTGCTGAAGGTTGAACACCTGTGCCAGTACTTCAAGGCTGGCAACTTTGAGACCAAGGCAGTTGACGACGTGTCCTTCGAGATCAAGAAGGGCGAGGTTTTCGGTCTGGTCGGTGAGTCCGGCTGTGGTAAGACCACCACCGGCCGGTCCATCATCAAGCTGTACAACATCACCTCCGGCTCCGTCTGGTTCAAGGGCATCCGCATTGCCGCCGGCAAGCGTTCCTACCAGAAGGCCATCGAGGACGCAAAGAACGAGTACAAGGAGGCCGTCAAGGCCAATCCTTCCCAGGATGCCGA
>JAFVMW010000059.1 GCA_017506735.1 Oscillospiraceae bacterium
ACCCAAAATCCGACCTCGATGGGCGGATTTTGGGAAATATGGTGTGGTTACGAGGCGGCAATCGGAGATTGCCGAGCGGGTCGTCGAGGACGCCGACCCCTACGATGGGTTATTCCACGCTCCCATACAAACTCCAATTTGGTTATCCCTTGCTCCCACGTTCCGGTCGGTCGGTACTCAATGGGCCGAATTGTCACCGGCCCGGCAGAATTAAGAAAGTCTTAAGGTTTTCCCTTCTTTTTTCTTAAGAATTGATACGCTATAATAATACCACAAAGGAGATGACCTGTATGTACAACGTTCTGATCTGCGATGACCAGCCGGACATCGTGAATGCTCTGAAAATTTATCTGACCCCGGAGGGCTACCGGCTGTATGAAGCCTTCACCGGCACCCAGGCGGTGGAGATCGTCCGGTCTCAGGACATCCACCTTATTCTGCTGGACATTATGATGCCCCAGATGGACGGGCTCACCGCCACGGCGAAGATCCGGGAGTTTTCCAACGCCCCCATCCTGCTGCTCACCGCCAAATCCGAAACCGAGGACAAGGTGCTGGGACTGAATGTGGGGGCCGACGACTATATCACCAAGCCCTTCGTGCCTGTGGAGGTGCTGGCCCGGGTGCGCAGCCATCTGCGCCGCTATGCCGCCCTGGGTTCCATTCCTCCGGAGAATGCCGGCACCATCACCATCGGCGGCATCACCCTGGAGGACAAGTCCAAAACCGTCACCGCCGACGGGGAGCCCGTGGCACTGACCCCCATTGAATACGACATTCTGAAGCTGCTGATGGAGAACCCGGGCAAGGTCTTTTCCACCCGGGCCATCTACGAAACCGTGTGGAAGGAAGCTCCCATTGGCAGCGAAAACGCCGTGGCCGTCCACATCCGGCATCTGAGAGAGAAAATCGAAATCAACCCCTCGGAGCCCCGTTACCTGAAGGTGGTCTGGGGCCGGGGCTACAAAATGGAAGGAGGAAAGAAATGAAATACAATATCTTTACCAAGCTCCTGGCAGGGCTTCTGGCCATTGTCTGCCTGATGGGCGTGATTCTGGGCGGCGTGGGTGTCATCTACAACGTTGGCAACCGCTATTACACCAGCAACCCCACAGAGCAGAATGCATACCGGATCGACGCCCACTCCAACGGCTACGCCGAGGAATTGGCGGAGCAATACCTGTACAGCCATTCCGGAATGCCGAAGCATATCTGGCAGGAGTATTTCGGCCGGGGCTACCTGAACCTCCACATCACCCCGGAGGTGGATTTCCGGCTCACCGTCCGCCGGGGCAGTGACATCGCAACGGAGGAGCGCTTTACGAAAGATGCCGTCTATTTCCGGGAGGCCACCGTCTGGATCGAGCAGCATACCGGAACCGCCCAGCCGGTGGAGGAGACGCAAAACACTCTGCCCGGTGATCAGGAGCCCACCACCGCCACCGCCCCCGTTCAGACGACTGTGCCCACCCAGCCGCCCCAGACCCAGCCTGTCCCCACGGGCTATGATTTCCGGGGTCATTATTCAGACACCAATGACACCCTGTGGGCGGTCTATCAGGACCGCCAGACCACCGAAATCACCGTGGAGCTGTTCTACACCGAGGAGCAGTATCTGGAAATCACCTCCCGGAACGTTTACGGCATCGACTGGGTCAGCTGGCTCTACGCCATGCGCTACCGGGCGTTGCTGCTGCTGACCCTCAGCGGCATTGGCCTTGCGCTGTGCCTTTGCTATCTGGCCGGTGCCGCCGGACGGAATCCGGACAACGACCAGCTCCGCCCTGCCGGACTGAACCGGCTGCCCCTTGATCTGTATACCGCTCTGGCCCTGGGGCTGGGCGTGTTTCTTGTATACCTTCTGGTGGAGGTGGTGTTCTACGGCTTCTACGATCTGGACAGCCTGTACGGTGAACCCTTCTGGGTGCTGACCCTGTCGGGTCTTGGTCTGTGCGCCGGCATTTCCACCATCTGCGTCCTGTACTGGTGCGCCTTCTGGGCCCAGGTAAAGGCCGACGGCTTCTGGTGGAAGCGCTCTCTGACCATCCGCTTCGGCGGCGCGGTCTGGAGGTTCTTTGTCCGCCTGTGGAACCTGTTCTGGGGCCTTGTGGGAAAGGGTTTCCGCAGGCTCTGGGGCGGCGTTGCCAGCGTGGGCGGTAAGGTGAACAAGCAGGTTCCCGGCTTCACCGGCTTCTGCCGGGATCTGGTGGATAAAATTCCCTATGTCTGGCAGATCTTGCTCACCGCCGGCGCGCTGATGATGGGTCTGGCTCTGCTGGGTGCCTTCTGCTACAATCCGGGCATGCTGTTCCTGTATGTGATTCTGGCGTCCACCTGCATGGGCATCATTGCCTACTTCCTCCGGAGCCTGGGAGAAATCCGGAAGGCCGCCAAACGCATGAGCCAGGGCGAACTGGATGCCAAGGTGAACACCGCCATTTTTGACGGCTGGTTCCTGGACTTCGCCAAGGATCTGAACGCCCTGTCCGATGCCTGTGTGGATGCCGCCCGGGAGCAGATGAAGTCCGAACGGATGAAAACCGAGCTGATCACCAACGTATCCCATGACATCAAGACCCCTCTGACCTCCATCATCAACTATGTGGATCTGCTGAAAAAGGCCGAAACGGAGGAAGAACGCCGGGAATACCTGGAAGTTCTGGACCGCCAGAGCGAACGGCTGAAAAAGCTCATCGAGGATCTGATGGAAATGAGCAAGGCAGCCACCGGCAACATGGCGGTGGAGCTGGCCCCCACCGATGTGACAGAATCCATCCACCAGGCCCTGGGCGAATTCTCTGACCGTCTGGCAGACCGGCGGCTGACCGTGGTGCTGCGCAAAAGCGGCGAAAGCATCCTGGCCCTCTGCGACGGAAAGCTGCTGTGGCGTGTGCTGAGCAATCTGCTGACCAACGTGGTCAAATACGCCCTCCCCGGCACCCGGGTTTACCTGGATGTGACCCAGACCTGCCGGAAGGTACAGATTTCTTTGAAAAACATCTCCGACCAGCCCCTGAACGTCACCGCCGAGGAGCTGATGGAGCGCTTCGTCCGGGGCGACGAAAGCCGGAACACCGAAGGCAACGGCCTGGGCCTGAACATCGCCCGGAGTCTGATGGAAAACCAGAACGGCGATCTGACCCTGACCGTGGACGGCGACCTGTTCAAGGTCCTGCTGACCCTGCCCGCGGCGGAAGGAGCAGAAGAAGAGAAGTCATTGCTGGGCATCTCCTGCAATTAAGGATCGTAGGGGGCGGCGTTCCCGACGATCCACCCCCTACGGTATCCATCCACTTCCTTGCAGTTGCTTTTCCCACATTTTCCATAAAAACCGGGCGCGCTGCTTTCGCAGCGCGCCCTTGGTGTCTTTATCGATTGATGACCTTGACCTGGAAGCCTTCCAGCACGTCCAGAACCTTCTCATTGAGCACAGGGTCAAAGGACGCGGTGAGGGAGGCATCCACGATGATCCGTGCCTCGGGATACTTGGCCTGAAGGACACAGGCGTTGCTCACCACGCAAATGTTGCTGACCAGGCCCACCAGCTCGATTTCGTCGGCAGCTTCCGGCAGCACAGCGGCGATGGCAGGATCGGAAACATCCATGCCAAAGACCAGCTTGTCGATCACCGGGGCCTCCAGCTCCTGGCAGACCTTCGCCGTTTCACCGTACAGCTCCCAGCCGGGGGTACCCTTGACACAATGGACAACGGGCAGGAGCTTGCCCTCCCGGGTGTCCAGATAATTCTCAAAATGGGTGTCCCGGGTGAACAGCACATGGCCCTGGCCATAGGCTCTTGCCTTGGCGGCGATGCCTGCGTCCAGCTTCTCCGCGCCGGGGAAGCCCAGGGCACCGTCCACAAAATCATTCTGATAATCAATGACAAACAGATAGCGGTTCATACCACATACCTCCTTCCAATATTGTTATAACCATATCAAATTTCAGCGGAAATGTCAATCCGCCATTGCAACCACAGCCGGGCTTTGCTATAATGACAAAAACGCCGGAAAGGAGGCCGAAACCATGGATCAACATTCTCCCATTGCCGTATTTGACTCCGGCGTGGGCGGCGTCAGCGTTCTCCGGGAACTGATGGCTCTGATGCCCAATGAGCATTACCATTATTTCGGCGACTCCGCCAACGCCCCCTACGGGCTGAAAACCACCAATCAGGTGTGGAATCTCACGGTTTCCGCCGCCCGATATCTTTTCGAACAGCGTAATGCCAAGGCCCTTGTGGTGGCCTGCAACACAGCCACCGCCGCCGCCATCCATGATCTGAGGGCCATCTGGCCGGAGAAGATCATCATTGGCATTGAGCCGGCCCTGAAGCTGGCCTGCGACCGAAATCCCGGAGGCACCATCGGCATCATGGCCACGGAAGTAACCCTCCGGGAGAAGAAGCTGGCCGCCCTGATGAACCGCTATTCCCGGGACTGCACCGTTCTGCGGCTCCACTCCCCCGGCATTGTGGAGCTTGTGGAGTCCGGAAAGGCGGACTCCCCGGAGGCCCTGGCCCTGATGGAGGAGGAGCTGGGACACCTTCGAGGCAAGCTGGATGCCCTGGTGCTGGGCTGCACCCATTATCCCTTTATGAAGAAGGCAATGATCGCCGTTCTGGGAGAACAGGTGGACATTCTGGACGGCGGCCCGGGAACAGCCCGGGAAACCATGCGCCGTCTGGCCAAAGCAGGTCTGTTAAATGACGGTCCCGGCAGTCTGACCGTGGAGAACAGCTCGGGCGATCCGGAGAAGATCCGTCTGACCTATGAACTGCTGAACGTTAAATAAAAAATCCGCCCGGAGTGGGCGGATTTTTTGTTGTTGATTTATTCCTCTGCCATGGCCCGGTAGAGGAAGGTGA
Organism: Oscillospiraceae bacterium; assembly: GCA_017506735.1. Classification (GTDB taxonomy): domain Bacteria; phylum Bacillota; class Clostridia; order Oscillospirales; family Oscillospiraceae; genus Faecousia. Next base: position 4,868 of record JAFVMW010000059.1, read on the forward strand.
CTACCTGGGCTCTGGTACAGGGACTCCCGGGTGCGAAGGTGGTTGCGGAGGTGCCGGAGGTAATCCCTTGCTCCACCGCCCAAAGGACAGGCTCGTAATAGTAAATGCCCTCTGCCACATCGCTGAAGGGATTGTTCCGGTTCTCCGCCGTAGGCTTACCCATGGCACGCCACAGGAAAGTCACCACCTGGTCACGGGTGCAGGGATTG
>JAFVMW010000003.1 GCA_017506735.1 Oscillospiraceae bacterium
GCCTAGATGCTCAGCGAGGATAAATTGTGCCAGAAAAGGCCGACGACGACGGTGGGCTGTCGCCCACCTAGGAGGAGAACGCATTCTGGTGCAATTTAGGCCGGTGAGCGTCAGGCTGTTTTATTAAGAGTTAGTATTAATAGTATTCCTCGTCCTCAAATCCTGCCATGCGGCGGAAGGCGGCGCCCAGGAGGATCAGGAACATTCCTGCGGCCAGCATCAGAGGCACCGGCCACCAGACAAGGCCCGTATCGGGGATATCCGGAGGGGGTTCGGGTTCAGTTGGTTCCGTAGGCTCGGTGGGGATGTCCGGGTCCGGGCGGTTGACAATCACAAAGGTCACGCCCTGGAGGGTAATTTCCACCACATAGTCCTCATTTCCGGCGGATTCCACCACGGACCAGATGTGATTTTCCTCCAGGTTTTTCCAGGTGTGCATCCAGTCGTTTTCTTCGCTGAGGGTGACGGTGTCGTAAACCACACCGTCGCAGAGGAGCTGAACTTCAATGGCGTCGGGGCGGTGTTCCTCAAAGCCCTCGTCCTCCCACAGCTTCATAACCTTGCGGTAGGTGGTTTTGGGCTCGTCGGGGGTTGCGGTGTACTTGGCAAAGACCTCCACCTCGTAGTCCCAGGCGTCGGCTTCCTTGTCGAGCATGGGGAGCTGGTAGATCATAGGGTCGCAGGTGTAGACGATTTTGTCCTGAACATATCGGGTGCCAAGCACCAGATACAAGCCGGGAACCAGCTTCACCTCCCCTGTGGGGAAGGTCAGAAAGCCCGTTTCATCGGTGACGCCCTGGTCCACAGGGGTCAGGCCGTCCCGGAGGATGTAGCCCTGGAGGGTGGAGGCCAGAACCTCCCAGTAGTCCTCGTCCTGGTTTTTCAGATCCACGGGGTAGCCGGCGAACTGCTGGCTGGGTGTCATGTTGCCCAGCTCGTCGGCGGTGGCCAGCAGAAACAGCTGGAAGGGAGCGCCAACAACGGAAACCTCGGTTTCCGGTCCGTTTTCCTCCTGCTGAACCTTGGCCTGGAAGGAGAGGACCAGCCGGATGTCCTGCTGGGGATCAATATCCTCCAGCGCAAAGGTCTGCATGGGCATCAGACTGAGCAGAATCGCCAGACAGAGGATCAGTATGGAGATTCTATGGAGCTTCAAGGCGGTCACCTCCTGTGGTAGTGTTTTTTCTGGGGAAGAAACAGGCCGATCGTCAGGATCAGCAGCATGGGCATGGCGACGACGGGGGCCACCATTATGGGGTCAATCCGTCCGGCTTCGGCGCTGACACGGATCACTTTGACTTCCTCGGCGTTGGCGATCCGGTGGCCCCGGATCAGCAGCCGGTGGGAATTGATGCCGTAGGGGGTACAGGTCACCAGGGTACACAGATCCTGGCCCTGCTCGATCTGGAGGGCGGCGGTGTCCTGGGGCTCCACCACCAGGATCTGGTCCACCTCGTAGGTCAGAATCTCGTCCAGAACCTTGAGGATGAAGGTGTCGCCGATCACCATTTTGTCCAGGTCGGTGAAGAGCCTGGCGCTGGGCAGGCCCCGGTGTCCGGAGAGGACGCAGTGGGTGCCTTCGCCGCCCACGGGCAGGCTGGTCCAGTCCAGATGGCCGATGGCGACCTGGAGGATGACCTCCTCGGTGCCGTGGTAGACGGGCAGGTGGACGTTGATCTTGGGAATTTCGATGTAGGCCATGACGCCGTTTCCGGCCACGTCCAGGAGCTTTTCGTACTGGTCTTCCAGGCTGTCATCCAGAATGAAGGAATTGTCCCGGCTGTTCAGCGTCTCGTTGTAGGCCCGGGCCTCCTCCCAGAAGGCGGTGTAGTCCTCTTTGCTCAGATGGGACACCTGCTCGGTGTAGGAGCTGATGGCCCGACTCTGGTGGAGGGAGTTCCACCAGTCGCTGAAGGACGGGTACAGCAGTAAGGACAGCCCTGCAAGAAGGATGATGACCAGCAGTATATTCGTTAAAATGTTGGATTTTTTCTTCATGCAGCGTTCTCCTTGCCCCTGTGAGCCGGGGAGGGGGAGTCCCCTCCCCGGCCATGGGAATCAGCGATTGAAATTGGGGGGTAGTTGCCAGTGGATTACTCAGCGCTCATGCGCTTCTTGGAAACCAGCAGGACCACAGCAGCCAGAACCAGGATGCCGCCCAGAGCGTAGAACAGGGTGGTACCCATGCCGCCGGTGGAAGGCAGGGTTGCGCCGGCCACGTTGATGACGGTCACGTTGTTGGTGAAGACTTCACCCTCGTCGTACTTGTTGTTGTTGTTCGCATCCACATAGTCGGTGCCGGTGTAAGTCCACTCGCCAGTGGGCAGTCCGTCGCTATCCAGCACCTCGGTGATGGTAATGGTAAAGGGATCAATGGTGTTGTAGCCGTCAGGGGTGACAACCTCAGTGATGGTGTAGATGCCCTGGCCCAGGCCGGTGAGCTTCAGAACACCGCTGGCATCCACGAATGCGGTGTAGGACACAGGAGTGGACTTGTACGCAATGGTGGTCTTGGGCACCCGGGCAAACTTGTCAACGGTCACATGGTCAGGATCAGTTTCAGGATTGCCATGGATGTGGGTCTGATCGTAGTTGGGGTAGGTTCTCTCGTCCACCTCGGCGGTAGCGGAATCGTCCTTGAACACAGGAGCCTTGTCGGTGTAGGTGCCGTCAGCCAGCTTGTAGTAGATATTCTCGGTGATGGTGTTATCCATAACGAAGATATCACCGGTGGTGACAACGCGGTTCAGGCTGTTGCCGGAGATGGTGAAGGCTGCGCCGGTCAGGGTTCTGTTGGAATCATCCTTCTTGGTGATGGTCAGCTCGGTGGTATAGGTGATAACCTCGGAGGGAGGAGTCACACCGACAGCAGGAGGAGGCGTGGGAGGGCCGGGAGGGGGAGGAGGAGGAGTGGTGGCACCGTCGCCGTCAAAGTTGGGGTTGTTGGAGTAGGTCAGCTCAACAGCGTTCTTATTGCCTTCCACGCCCACCAGAGCGTTGTCGTTCAGAATCGCGTCATAGGTCACGATAACCTTGGTGTCCTTAGTGATCTCGCCAACGGACAGAGGGTTGCCCTCTTCATCCTGGGTCAGCAGCTCCAGCGCCAGCAGATCCTGGATACCAACTCTCAGATAGGTGGAGCCGTCAGCCTGAGTCGAAACGTCAGGATAGAAATAGTCGGTGACATCCACGCCATTGACTGTAACCTTACCGGTGCCAGGCAGGAAGGTCAGACCGGCGCTCAGAAGGTCATTGAATACGTAGTAGTAGGTGTCGTAGTCGTCAATGTTGGTGGGCAGAGTGCCTTCCAGCTCGTAGGTGATGATGTCGCCTACGTTGGCGGTGTTGGCATCCACACGGGTACGGATGGGGTTGCCCTCACCGTCAACCTTGGGAGTGCCGTCTGCGTTCAGCTCATAGCCCAGGATGTCCTTGTCAACGGTAGGAACGTCGCCCTTGTGATCAACGGTCACATTGTGGACAACTTCCAGAATGTAACGGGTGTGGGTAGCCTCCCGATCCTCAGCGAAGGTGGGGATGGCGTTGTTGCGAACCAGGTAGTAACCTGCATTCTGCACAGTCAAAACATGGGTCTTGCTGTCTGCGTTATAGACGGAGGAGGGGCTGGGATTTGCCAGGTACAGCAGGGTGCCGTTGGTATGAACCGCGCCCACAACTTCGGCGAATGCCTTTGCCACGTCGTTATCCTTGGTGGTGTTCTGGCCCAGAACCACAGCAAAATCAGCAGCGGTCTCACAGTCTTTGAAGGGCTTGTCACCATTGACTTCCAGGAGCTTCAGAGCGGCAACCAGGCTGGCCTGCTTATCAGCAGGAACGCCAGAGCCCCAGGTGATGTTGCTCAGGGTGGTGAAGCCGCTGACGGAATCCACAGTCAGCTCACCAGCGAAAATCTGAAATGCTTCGTAGCGGTAGTCCTTGTTTTCTGCTTCTTTGATGGTGATGGTGTAGGGTCCGCCATCAGCCGCGAAGCCGGTGACCGCCAGGCTCATGACCATGATGATGGCCAGCAGCAGGCTCAGGAATTTGTTCATCTTTTTCATTGTTTTCAGTTCCTTTCTCAATAAATTTTTTGAAAGTGCAGGGGAAGATTCGTTCGGTGTTTCAGGAGTACAAGAAATCCTCCTTTCTGCACCTAATGGCCTTATAATACAGGAGTACCACTGCCAATACTGTCAGCAGGATGCCGCCTGCAGTATATGGATGGGTCCCCATTCCTCCGGTCTCCGGCAGCACATACTGGTCGGGGACATTTCGGATGGTGGTTGTGATCGCTCCGGCTTCGCCGAAGGTCACACGGCTCATTTCAACGGCTTCGCCATCCACCATAGCGGTGATCCGGTCGCCGTAAAATGCGGTGAAGTAGGCAGGGACGGTCTCGCCGATGGCGTAGTACCAGCCCTCGCCGGGCTCGGGTGCGGAGAAGCTGCCCTTCCAGCCCCCCTCGGCGGTGAGGGTCAGGGTCTGGATCGGCTTGGCGGTGCGGGTCAGCACATTGTCCTCGGAGATGGTTTCCACCACCTTGTACAGTGTCAGCTCCACAGGCGCCTGCTCGTCCGGATTCACGATGTCCCAGGTCTTTTCCACCGGGATCTCCACCGGCTCGGCCTTGAACACCAGCTTGCCGTTGTTGCCCAGCTCATGAAGCACATGGATCATCTGGTCGTCGCCGAAGTACTTATCGTCCTTGTGGCAGTCAACGCTGTAGCTCAGGGTATCGGTGGTGTTTTCGGTCTTGTCGATGGTGTGCTCGTGGTAATTGGGAAAAATGCCGTCCTCGGGGTCCTGGTCGTAGTAGAAGGGGTTGCCCGTGCTGGGGAACAGGGTGGAGATGGCGTAGTGCAGGGGGTCCTGCCAGAGGTTCGTATAGAAGGTAAGCTCGCCGCCGGTTTCCCGGAGGTCCAGAACCGCCTGCTCCGATTCCTCTGTCAGTCCAACCTGGTAGATCAGCCGAACCGGCAGGGCCTCGTAGTAGTAATTCAGCCCGATCAGTTCCGGCGTATAGGTGGGCAGCGCGGTGTCGGGGATGTACATCTCCACCTTCTGGTGGGTTGCCGTCGGGTAGACCTCTGTGGTAATGGTGATGGTGATCTCCGACAAATCGTAGGAGCAGTCGGGAATGTAGGGGTCCGTATAAATGCCCTCATAGCGGTAGGTGGTCACATTGCCACTCACGGTTTTCTCCACATGGTGGTAGTTCTGACCGCCGAAGCGAAGCACCGGATCGTCCTTGACCTCCATGCCCTCGCCGATGTAGTCCACCAGATCCACCGAGCTTCTCTCATGCAGGACGAAGCCGTAGGTGGTTCGTTCGATACTGGTTTCCAGAATCTCGTCGAAAATATCGGTCAAATCCTCATCCGTCATACGTCCGAAGTAGGCATTGTCGGTGTAGGTGTAATCAGAAGCGTAGGGGTTGCTGGGAAGCACCGGGATGTACTTCTGGGGTACGCCGGTCCAGTCGTCCGGCCAGTTGGAGCGAAGGGCGATCTGCTGTCCGCCAGTAAATGTGCCGTTCAGCAGCGCCTTCAGCTGATCCACGGTGTAGGCGGCGTTCAAACCGCCGGAGAGGCTCGTGATGTTCTCCACCGTGGGATTCAGAACGGCACGCTTGTAATGGTCGCCGGTACCGCTGGTGGAAACCAGGGGGGCGGAGCCGGTCTGGTTGATGCCCATGCCGATGGTGAAGAACAATGCCGGATTCTGGTAGTGGATACCGGCCATGCGCTTGTAGTAGTTGGCCGACAGGATGGTGTAGTAGCCCAGGATACCCTTGGGGTTATAGGTGGAATTGTTGCCGTCGGGATTGGTGTTGCCGTTGCCGTCGCCGTAGACCGGGCCAGCCAGCACATCCATGTACAGGTTGGTACCGTGGGTGGGCTCACCGTCGGAGAGGAGGATGTACACAGGCTGGCGGGCCACGGCGTAGGACCGCTCGTCCTCGCCGGTGCCGATGGTGATGGTGTAATCGGTATCCTCAACCTCCTTGAACAGCTCATAGCCGAGGGCGATGCCTGCCTGGGTGTAGGTACCCAGACCCTGGGTTGCGTCGCTGCCCACATCGGCGTAGGAGGTACCGTCCTCGCTTCGCAGGGAGGCGGAGCCCTTAACCATGTAGACATTGGCGGTATGGCCGGTGGGTCTGAAGGTTCTGCTTTCCTGTCTGCAAATAAAGTACTGATCATTGTCCGCGGTGTAGCGTCCCAGGGGAAGCATCTCCCAGGCGCCGCTGGAGTAGATGACCACGCCGATCCGGTTTTCCGGATGGGCTTCCATGATGTGGCTGATGGCGTTGTTGACAGCAGTGGTCATGTCGATGGCACGGTTGGCGTTGCCGCCGTTGTCAGAGGTTGCCATACTGCCGGAAACGTCCAGCACGAACACGATGTCCACCGGCGTAATCACCACATCCTCCTCGGACAGGGGGTATTCCTGGCCCAGCGCCGACAGGGTCACGCCGAAGGTGTTGGGATCGTAGGATTCGAAGGCGTCATAATCGTCATCGCCGTAGATCACCGACTTGTCGGTAAGAATCTTGCCGTCGTTGGGGATGTAATCCTCCATGGTCTCCTGGTGGAACCGTTCCTCCAGGCAGGAGGTTGCCGGATCGGAGTAATACTGGCCGGAGACCTTAACGGTATCGTCGCTGGGGTCAATCACCGCCGTGTCGCCGGTCTTGCTGCCGGAGGGCTGGATGTAGGGATCGTAGTCCGGCTGCTCCGGAGCTTCGCCGGGGGTGGTGTTCACGTCCTGCCCCTCGGGGTCCTGGGGAATTTCCAGGCTGGTCACATCCGAGAGCTTGAAGATCATCATGTTCCGGCTGTAATAGTAGCTGGTGCTGCCGTAGGTGCCGTCACTGCCGCTTCCGTAGGTAAAGTAGCTGTCGTTGCCGACCTTGCGGAGGTAGTCATTTCCGTTTCCGATCTGCCAGCAGTTTTCCGTTGTCTGATAGCTCATGGCCACAGTGCCGGAGCCGCTGTATACCAGATAGCCGGTGTAGATGGGCCAGCCCCAGTAGGAACCGGTCTGGACATTGACCATCCGCAGGTAGTTATCGGTTCCCTGGTTCTGGATGGTGTAGCTGCTGCCGCTCCGGGAGATGTTCCAGCGGAGATTGGCGTTGTCGCTGCCGGTGATCACATAGTAGTCGGTGTTGCCCTTGACGGTTTCCACCGTCACCGGCACCAGACCTCCGTTGTTGGTGTTGTTTCCCTGGCTGCCGGTCAGGGCGTAGTTGCCTTCGGCAGAGACAATCAGGTAGGTGGCGTCGGAGTTGAAGTCCTCACTGGCATCCACCCGGGTCCAGAAGGTGCCCTCCTGGATGTTGTCTGCCAGGGCCAGGGCGAAGGCGGTCAGACCGGTGGAGTGATAGGACAGGCCGGTGAGGCCGTCGCCGGTGTTCTCCAGGGAGGTGTCCTCAGGCTCCTGGGCGGAGTAGGAAGGAACGTATCCAGCCTCGTCCTCCTCGTCGGAAGGCTCATTGCGGCGGATGCCGCCGGGGCCGGGGATGTAGCCGGTGGGAGGGGAACCCGGTGCCTGTTCCGGCTGACCGGATTCCTCCGTGTCAGGCGTTGTGGTGTCCTCCTGGATTGCTTCCGGAGCCGCTTCCTCGGGCTCCAGCAGGAAGGCGTGGAGATTGGTGGCCTGCTCGATCTGCTCCCGGCTGAACACAGGGGTCGTGAACTTGACCTGGACGGTCACGTCCGCGGTTTCGGGGAGCTGGTAGACCGTGCCGCCGGAGTGAAGCTCCATCTGGAAGATGGTGGTATCGCTGATGTACTGGGACACGTCTTCGATCTGCTGGCTCACAGCGCTCTGCATGGAATCGAAGGAAGCCCGATCATTCTGCTGGTTCACTGCCCAGACATTCAGGGTCAGATCCAGAGGCAACTCCTCCACCCCACGGATGGTGACATACACGCGCATATCATCGCTGAGGTAGGCCACGGTCCGGGCGACGCATTCCACACTGTGGATGTGCTCAATCATCTGACAGGCCAGGGTGCCGTCGGTGTTGAAGCAGGAAGCGGTGTGGCTGTGCTGGTTCAGAGCGCAGTTATAATTGATGGTATCGTAGCAGGCATCGCTGTGGGTATGCTCTGCCAGGGAGCAGCCCTCCTCACAGTCCTGGCTGTGGCTGTGCTCGTCCATGCCGCAGGGGTAGCTCTGGGCAGGATTCTGGGGGAGCTGACCGTAGCCGCAGATCAAAGGATCATTGGCCTCGTAGATCATGTACTGAACCCGGCTGTTGGAGTTGCCTTCGATGGTCTGAATCCGCAGGGGATTCTCTCCGTCAGCAGGGATGATTTTGGTGACGATGCCCACATGGTCCGCGCTGTTGTCGCTGCCACGCTCGAAGAAGATCAGATCACCGGGGTCCGGCAGGAAGCCGTCCGCTTCCCGGTACAGATCCAGGATTTTCAGTTCCTCGATCCATGCGCTGCAGCTGTAGTGCCGGGGCATATCCCGGACACCGGCGTAGCTCAGACAGTAGGATACGTACATGGCGCACCATTCGCCGTAGGGGTCATTCATCCAGTGGCCGAACCGGGTGTAGCCCCGGATGGTCTCGCCATCGGAAAGCACCTTGTAGTTCCGGGTGCTTTCGGTGTAGCCCAGGTGGATTTCCGCCATGGCCAGCAGATCCTCGGCCCAGATGCCGGTGAGCCGAACCCGGTCAGCAAGGCGCTGCCAGTATTCCGGATCTTCCACATCGGCGTTGGGGTTGGAGTAGCAGGACAGGCTGTGTTCATGGACTTCCCGGCTGCAGGTCAGCGCCCATACACCGTAGCACTGGGGGCCGTGGGTGTGGGATGCGTCCTCCGCCAGCTGACAGGTCAGCATATCCTCGGGAACGGCCTTCCAGCAGTTTTCGTCGTGAACATGGACAACACCTTCCGGCTGGGTACAGATCAAAACCTGAGTGCCCTCGGATTCCTCCAGCTCACAGGTCAGGGTGGCGATGCGCTGGAAGCAGGCGCCGGTGTGAATGTGGAAGCCGGTTTCGCTGCACTTCAGCTCGCCCCGGCGGTAGGAGTAGCAGGACTCCGTGTGGCTGTGGCCGCCTTCCAGGCGGTAGCAGTCATCGGTGTGCTCATGGGGCTCCAGGGTATCCATGCCGCAGGCCAGATAACGGACGGTGTGCTCTGTTACCTTGGAGAAGCAGCTTTCCGTGTGGGTGTGGGCCTCTATGCCGCAGTAGGCTTTCTGGTCCTGGGTAATGGCCGGGAGAACCAGCGCTCCGGCGGTGACCAGGATGGTCACACAGGCCAGAAGCCTTACGAGGCTCTGCCAGGTCTTGCTTTTCCGCTGCCTGGCATTATATGGTTGTGTGCTGTGAAGCAATTTCTGATCCATAATACCAGTCTCCTTGCGGGTTGGTGGCTTAGTTCAGTGCGCCGATCTCCTCCATGGGCCAGATCCGGAAAAAGAGTTTTCCGATGATCTGATCTTCTCCCACACAGCCGACCGCACTGCTTCGGCTGTCGATCGAGGTTTCCCGATGGTCGCCCATCAGGAAGTATTGTTCATTGGGAACACGGTAGGGCATCGCGATGTCGCATTCGCCCAGGGCGTGCTGTCTGACGTAGGGTTCCTGGAGGGTCTTTCCGTTGACCTGTACAATGCCCTCTTCGCTGATTTCCACCAGGTCGCCGGGACCGGCGATGACCCGCTTCACCAGCAGCTTGTTGCCGATGTAGAAGGCCACCATGTCGCCCTGCTCATATTTGGGGGCTTTCACCGCGGCAACGATCTGGCCTTCCCGGAGGGTGGGGCTCATGGAGGAGCCGTAAATCTCCAGCACCGGCATCACCAGCATGGCGATGAGCACGGCGATGGCGGCTACTACCACCAGGGTGCCCAGGGTGCTTTTCAGCACCGATCTGTAGCGGAGCTTATATCGTTCCCGGGCCAGTTCCTTTTTCAGCTCGCTCACCGGGGGAACAGGTTTCTTCTGTTTCTTTCTCATAGGCCTGTCCTCTGATCACCTGGCGGCTTCGGCTTTTGCCCGTGCGGTCATTTCCGCGCAGGTAATTTTCGCTTCCCGTTCCAGCTCTCCGCAGCGGCGGTGAGCATCCTCCAGAAGCTTGTCCGCTTCCTGCTGGCTGGCCTCCAGAATGGCCTGGGTTTCGGCCTGCTGCCGCTGGACAAGCTTCTCCAGCTCTTCCAGATACTGCTGGGCGGCGGCCTCCGCCGCGGCGAACACGCCGTTCAGACCAAGGGCAGCTTCAGCGATGGAGCCGGCGTTGGTCAGGCACAATTCTCTGTTGTTCAGGGCGGTTTCCGCGGCTTCGCACCGGGTGCGCAGGGCCTCCAGCTCCATGCTCTGGTCAATGAGCATTTCCAGCAGATCCGCGCGGGACAATCTTCGAAGCTCTTTCTTGGTCATATCGGACACTCCATTTTGATACATATTCTGCTCTATTTCAACCTTGGCTCTATGATAGCAGTTGCGCTGTAACACAAGCGTAACGTTTTTCCAGTGCTGGAAGAAAAAACCATTCGTCAAAATAGCCAAAAATAACCGTCGTTTTTTGCACCTGCGCAATTTGTTTCCGCACCAGAAAACCGGCGCCGTCAAAAACGGCGCCGGTTGGCAGCAAAATTGGATGATAATCAAATTGGAGTTTGTGGGGCAGTTTGGTATCACCCATTGTAGGGGTCGGCGTCCTCGACGACCCGTTCGGCAATCTCCGATTGCCGCCTCGTAACCACACCGTATTTCCCAAAATCCGCCCATCTAGGTCGGATTTTGGGTCGGGACGTCGAGGACGCCGTCCCCTACGGTATCATCGAAACACCCCTACAAACTCCAATCTCTCAATCCTGGAGGAGCATTCTGTGGAGCTGGCCGCAGCGGTCCTCGGCCCAGGAGTATTCTCTCAGATACTGGCCGCTGAACTGCCGGCCGGCCTCATGGTCGCCGGCGAGGATGCGGTACAGGTCGCATTCCACCTGATCCACCACCAGGAACCGCCGGTTGTCCCGGGATTCGACGATGTGGCCCACGCCGGCATCGGTCAGGGCCGTGGACAGGCGCTTATAGGTCATCCGGTACAGGCTCTGGGCGGAGGCATCGTTGGGCTTGTCGGGCCACAGGCAGGCAATGCCTTCGCCGGCAGTGACGCCCCGGCTGCCCCGGTCAATGAGCAGGGCCAGCAGCTCCCGGGGCTTGCCGCCGGCAATCCGCAGGGGCCGTCCGTCCACGGTGATGGACAGGTCCGGGATGGTGGTGATGCAAACCCGGTGGGAAGGGCCGGACTGGGACCGGCATTTGCTCAGCGCCTTCCGGATTTCCGAGGAAGCGTAGGGCTTCAGCAGATAGCCGGTGGCATCCACCCCCCAGGCATCCATGGCATACTGGCTGTAGGCGGTGACGAAGATCACATGGATGTCCGGATTCAGCGCCTTCAGACTCCGGGCCAGCTCCAGACCATGGAGCTCCGGCATTTCCATATCCAGAAACGCCGCGTCAATCCGGTGGGTCTTTGCCCATTCCAGGGCCTCAGCACCGCTTTCAAACAGGGTCAGACTGCTGATTTCGGGAAAGGACGCTGCCGTCAGACGGAAATTGTCTCTGGCAGGCCGCTCGTCGTCTACGTAAATGATTCTCACAGCATACACTCCTCTCTGGGAAGGTACAGGGACACCGTGGTTCCCTGTCCCGGGGCGCTTCGGATGACCATATGGCCCCGGGCGATGTTTTCCAGCCGGAAGCGGACATTCTGCATTCCCACAGACTCCGTCTTGCCGGGAGCCTCGGGGTCAAAGCCCACGCCGTTGTCCTGCACATCCACCCGGACATAATCTCCATCCAGCCGGGTGCGCAGGATCACGGTGCCGCCTTCATGCCGGGGCAGCAGGCCGTGCCGGATGGCGTTTTCCACCAGGGGCTGCATGAGCAGGGGCGGAATCATGAAATCCTCCACCTCCAGATCCTCCTCGAACTGGATTTCATGGCCGAACCGGACCTGCTCCAGGGCGAAATAGTCCTCCACATGGCCCAGAGCCACCCGGAAAGGCACAGAGCGGTCATCCTGCATGATGTTGATGTTGGTCCGCAGATACCGGGCGAAGCAGATCACCGTTTCATCCGCCAGCTCCGGATCGTACTTGCACATACCGCTGATGGCGTTGAGAATGTTGAACACAAAATGGGAACGGATCTGGCTGAGCATCAGGGTATTCTGGCTCTTGGTCAGCTGATACTCCTTCTCCAGGATGGTCTTTTCCTGGGACAGATACCGCCGGAAGAACTGGGCGCCCCGGCAGGAAATGAGGATCAGCAGCGCCACCATGGTAAAGATCAGGGACGAGGAGCTTCGCCGGACATAGTAGATCATCAGATCCAGGCCCAGTCCCAATCCCAGCAGCAGCACCAGCAGATTGGGCTTGCTCTGCTTGTCGCTCCGGTGCCAGCTCCACAGATCCAGCGCCACCATGAACACCAGCAGCACAATGTCCAGAATCATCATGGTATGGGTCATGGGCAGGGTGTAGCGCAGCTCCCGGTATCCCGTCAGCTGGGCGGCAAGCTGATAGATCATCATCAGCAGGACGGACAGGATCACCACATTGAACACCCGGCCCACCCAGGGCATGGACTTGATCAGCTTCCGATAGTGATCGGCCAGAAACACCGTCAGAAACAGGGTGACAAAGCCCAGGCTGATCAGAGAGGTGTAATACAGGAACAGGGAGCTGTCCCCATCCAGAAAATAGGCGAAGCTGCTGTCCGTAATCCGCCAGACGGCCATCATAATACCAATCAGGCCAAGCGGCATAATGTCCCGGAGGTAGAATATGGAATTGCGCCAGGCCAGAGCGGCCAGCAGCACAATCAGGCCCAGAAGGATCAGCAGCAGACTCACCGCCAGCTCCGGCAGGGCGCGCTGCAGCTGATCCACAAAAATCGCCTGGTGATCACCCAGGAGGAAATCGACCTGGCTGCCCCGGACAAAATCATAGACAGGAGTGATCTCCACCCGGACAGACTGTTCCCCGTCGGCTTCCTGGAGGGGAATGTTGACCCAGATGCCGCCGACGGCCTGGATGTGGAATTTCTGCTCCACAGGTCCAAGGCTGTAAACCAGCTCCTCCCCCACGTAGACATCCGCATACTGATTAAAGGTATAAAACACCAGACAGGCACCCCGTTCCGGATGGGCATCCAGGTCCAGCTCATAGATCTCCACCAGTCCCAGAGGCGTCCCCTCCCGGGACTCCTCCCTGGGCGAAGCTACCTCCAGCGTAAGATACCCCTCCTCCACCCGACTGCCGGTGACGGTCACGTTCTCCCGGAAGAACACCAGGCTCAGCAGAAGAATCGTCATTACGACAACCACCAGAAACAGCAGTGGGTAGGTCTTGGTCAGTCCCTCAGATTGCTTGTTTTCCATCCGTACACAACCTCTCTTTCAAAACCGCCTGCAACGCACCCGACAGGCGGCATACTATTATATATATCATCGAATTGATGGGTGCGGTTCAAGGGTGCCCTCCCAGGGGAGCCTCGAACCCTGCTACAGGCTGATTATAGCCCATACACCGGCGGTTCTCAAGATGGCAGGACAAAAAATTGCTTCCCCCATGCCCATTTGACCTCCGGGTTCTGCCCGAACCCCTTGCCGAAGGCCGTCGGTCTGTGTTATACTGAAACCATTAAACAGAAGGAGCGGAACAATGATCAAAATACTGTTCGTCTGCCACGGCAGGAGTGCATGGATTTGAAGTTTCTCCTAGAGCCGCAACAGTTTTTTGGGATTGCGATCTGCTAATTTACACCACCTCTGCACCACTGAATTTGTAACCATTTCAGAGCCTTAATTTGACGATAGAATCAAACAAGCGATCTCACAATGAAGGTAACGTTGTGGGATCGCTTTCTTTATGAAAAAAAGTGGGGTTGAAAAATGAATCAGATCCGGTGTATAATAATATCCATCAAGTTGAGGACGGTGTGATGGATGCGATATTACAATGTCCTGAATATTTCTCTCCAGCAGATCCAGATTTTCCTGAAGGTAATGGAACTGCGGAATTTTACCCGGGTGGCGGAGCATTTCAATTTCACGGTGTCCATGATCAGCAAGACCATTTCCAATATGGAAAAGGAGATGGGGCTGATCCTGTTTTTGCGCAATCCCCGGGAACTGAAGCCCACACCGGCAGCTGCTGTGCTGGCCCATGAATGGCGAAGCATCGTCACTACTGTGGAGCAGAGTCTGGAAAAAGCCCATACCGCCCAGAATGGCGCGAAACGAACCATAAAACTGGGGCTCATCGATTCCTCCTCGGTGATGGACCAGACGCTGAACGAGTCTCTTGACCGGTTTGAGCAGGAGAATCCGACCATCGACATCCATGTGGAGAAGATGGACATGCACGAGCTGGTGGAGGCACTGAATGCCGGAGATGTAGACATCATCTGCACCGGCCATCACGAGGGACCTGCGCTGGATGCTTATGGATTGCCCTGGAAAATGCTGCTGACCTGCCCGCTTGCGATCTATGTCCCCCGGTCAAGTCCGCTGTTTGCGCGGGATCAGTTGGTTTTCTCGGAGCTGCGGAAGGAGGAGTTTGTGATTCCCTCTCCCGTGCAGCATAGCAATTATTATGCGGTTCTGGAGGCTCTGTGCCGCAATCATGGATTCACGCCGAGAATCGGTGTGACCGTTCCCAATGTCCGATCCATGGCCTATTCCCTCCAGCGGCAGAAGGGCGTGGTGCTCAGCTGTGCTGCAACAGATAACTGGGCAGGGGAGAATGTCAAATGCTTCCTTCTGCCGGAGCAGGGTGGAATTCTCATTGGCTGGAGCCGGTCCCCGGACAAGGCCTGCCTCCGCCTTGTGGAGCACATGATGTCATTTTTCAATTCCTGATCAAAAGCACCTTTCCATTTTGGAAAGGTGCTTTTCTGTATGGTTGTTTTGCATAACAATCATTCCGTGATAAACTGTAATTACAGACAAAATAACGAGGAGGAATCCATTATGTCCAATAAAGCGAATTTCCTGCGTCTGCTGCGCAATGACAGCCCCAAGTGGCTGGGTGATCCCTGGGCCTGCAACAACCCCGGTGCCATGTGCCGCGCCTTCACCACCGATGCTGTGACCCTGATCACCGGTATCCAGCCCGGTCAGGTTGGCGTGAAGAATATGTGGGGCGTTACCATGGACTGGCCCGAAGGTCAGGCGGGTGCCATCCCCCATGTCACTGAGGAGAACAAGGTACTCAAGGACATTACCAAGTGGCGTGAAGTGATCCACTTCCCCGATATTGAGGAGCTCCCCTGGCATATTACCGACCATATGGATCCTCCCAAGGACCCCAATAAGCTGATCATGGTGCCCTCCTTCGTGGGCCTGTTCGAGTTCAGCCATTTCCTGATGGGCTTTGAGGACGCACTGTGCAACTATCTGGAAGAACCTGAAGAGATGTCTGCTCTGCTGGGCGCCTATGCTGAGTGGAAGACCAAGATGCTGGACAAGGTTATTGACCATCTGCATCCCGATATCATCCATATGCATGACGACTGGGGCAATAAACACAATCTGTTCATTCCTCCCTATGCATGGCGTGAGGTCATCAAGCCCCACTATGTGAAGATGGTCCAGCACCTGAAGTCCCGTGGCGTGCTAGTGCAGCTGCATAACGACTCTGTGTCCAGTGCTGTTGCCGAAGATATCGTGGATATCGGCTTTGATATGTGGCAGGGCGTTCTGCCCCAGGATGATATCCCCGGCATCATTGAAAAGACCCAGGGCAAGCTGTTCCTCATGGGTGGAATTGATATGCAGAAGCTGGACTTCCCCGGTACAACGCAGGAAATGGTGGATGCTGAAATCCAGCGCTGCCTGGACACCTATATGCCTCTGGGCCACTATATGCCCTGCATCACCAGCATTTTTGCCATGCACCCCCATGTGGATGCCATGCTGATCGATGCTATGAACCGTCTGGGTGCAGAGTACGCCGCGAAGCACTTCTGATGGGGGGAACCTATGTTTTCCAAGAAAGCTTTTCCTAAGGTAATGCCCTTCTGGATCAGCCTGTTTGTTGTGATCGTTATGTGCTGTGGGATGTCACTGGTCAATGCCGGTGGGATTCATTTCCCCGGCATTCTCCGGGACATCCTGATCGGCACTGTCGTCGCATACTTGGGCAGTACCCTGCTGCCCGTGAACAAGTGGTCTGAGCAATTCGCCGGACTGTTCCATGCAAAGCACGGCACGGTAGCGCATATGCTGCTGAGCAATGTGATTCCCACCATTGTAATGGGCGTGCTGATGACGCTACTGTTCACTTACTTGGCCATCGGATTCGCTCCTTACTATTTGGCAGCGTGCCTGCGTAGTCTTCCTTTGGGGCTGGGTATCGGATATATTGCAGGACTTCTGGCTACTCCTGTGGCTTTAAAGCTGACCGCAATGATGTGTTCCCAAAACTGATTCATACAAGTTAACGCCGCTGCTCCTTTTTCAGAAGCAGCGGCGCTGATTATTAATGGGGGTCAAAAAAGCTGACACCGCCGGCGCCCTTGGTAAAACCGTGATGGCCGGTATCGGTGAGGGTTCCGTCGTTGTTGATGCGGTAGACGATGATCTGTCCCTCCAGACAGCAGCAGATCAGGAATCTTCCATCCGGAGACAGATCCAGGCTTCTGGGCCAGATACCGTCGATGGGTAGCGCCTGAATTTGCTTCAGGCTGCCATCCGTCTCCACTGCCATTGCCATCAGCAGGTCATAACCATGGGCTTGGGTGTAGAGGAACCGGCCGTCTTTGGAAATGCACAGTCCCTGCTGCTGGCGATGGGGCTCTTTGGGTTCGTGTTCAGTGGGGTCCAGATGGAGAATAGAAATCTTTTCCATGGAACCGTCCTCCCCGTAGCGGAAGGTGGTGACTGTCAGCTGATCCCCGGGGGTATGCTCGTGGTTGACGAACAGGTAGGGGAGCGTGGGGTGAAAAGCGCAATGCCGGGGCTCGCTGCCGGGTTCATCGGTCAGGGTGCGGCTCAGAAGCTTCAGCTTCTCATCTTCAATGGCGTAGATGTAAAGATGCCCATCGCCCTTGTCACAGCAGGCATAGAGCTTGCCGGAGGGGGAACGCATAACGCTGTGGGGATGGGGGATGGCAGGTTTCCCCAGGAGGGTGAAGGTCAGTTCATCGGATGCCTTGTGCTTTGCAATGTCCACCAGATCCCCGATGGTTCCGTCCTCATTCAGCCGGAACAGATTCATCAGCGAATCATGGTGGTGAAGCACAGGCCGGATGACTCCATTCTCTGTTATTTCCACAGTGGTGGAGAAATTGCCCATGGAATGATTGGACACCATCAGATACTTACCCTCGGGATCAGTATTCAGGTAGGAGGTAAAGGGACAATAGGTTTCCTTCCGGCTCTTTTCCGTCAGACCGCCGGTGGCAGGATCGATGGCATAGCAATAGACCCGGCCGGTGTTGTAGGGGACCTCCGGGAAAATGTCGCACTCGTTGCACAGATAGATCAGCTTTTTCTCCTGATCCACCAGAGAACGGCCGAAGGACAGTTTGTCGTTCACCTGCTCCACAAATTCAATGCCGCCGGTTTCCGTGTCAAAGGTGTATAAACTCAGACCCGGCTCCCCCAGCTTGAATGCCCACTGGCTGACGTACATGAAAATCTTGTTCTGTTCCATAGAGCTGCCTCCCTTAAGTGTTCTGATAGAATCATAGCACAAAAAAAGAATCCTCGCTAATGATTTTTTCGTAGAGTCGTGTGATGTTAGCTTGAAGCAAGGGATAAATCAAGTGTGTAATCTGCCGATTCTTTTTCCAGCAGCTCCTTCTTGGTGGGGACATGAATAATTGCCAGAGCATCCTCCTCGGATAGCTCTCCGGCGAGAAACTGATCCCGGGCGAGGTTCACATTGTCAAGCCAGGCATAGTATTGCTCGTAGGATAAGTCAATGGGAGATTTCTTTTGTCCACACAGGTGCGGTCTGTGCGGCGGAACATCAGATCCTTCACCCGATCAAATTCTTCCACAACCCGGTTGGCAGCAGCAAGACGCTTGTGATTTTCGTATGGAGCGATTTGTTTGCAGGTCTTTCCATCCCGGATGATGCGGTCACAGTAGAGTGTTCTCCGTTTGGTTTTTGGAAAAAAGTATCTGCCGCAGTATTGACATTTTGCGATACTGGGATTACTGGCTATGAACTTCTGAAGAAGGAATGTGTAATAATGCAGGAAGGAACGAAAAACAAATTCAATGGTCTGTTCATCTGTTAAGGTGCATACTGCTGTGGTTTTTGTCTGGCAACCCACACGAAGATTTCCACGTTATGAACGGCAACAGGGCGCTGATCAAGCGTGAGAAGTTCGAGCGATATCTGGATCAGGCCACCGCTGTGTAAAAAATAATACGGCAGAACTGCCGTTTTCACATGATACAACTATACGGAGAGCCAAATTTGTGATACAATGTTATCGCAAGTCTGGCTCTCCTTTCTTGAAAGGAGAGATTCCATGAGTGAAAAAAGACGAGACAATCGAAACCGGATTTTGCGTGAAGGCGAATACCAGCGTACAGATGGGAGGTATCGTTACCGATATATTGACGAGGACGGTAAGGAGAAGAATGTATACAGTTGGCGTTTGGACAAGAATGATCCGACACCCAAGGGCAGAAAGCGAGAGCTTTCGCTGAGAGAGAAGGAAAAACAGATTCAGGCAGATCTGTTTGACCACATCGTTACCAATGGCGGTAATTATACGGTAGTTGAACTGGTAGAAAAGTATGTGTCTTTGAAAACCGGAGTGAGCCACAACACCCGTGCAGGATATAAGACCGTGATCAATATCCTGAACAAAGAAGCGTTTGGAAAGCAGCGCATTGACAAGGTTCGCCTGTCCGATGCAAAGGCGTGGCTGATCAAGCTTCAGTAGGCGGACGGCAGAGGGTACAGCTCCATTCACTCCATCCGAGGTGTTCTCAGACCGGCTTTTCAGCTGGCAGTGGATGATGACCTGATCCGTAAGAATCCTTTCAGGTTTGAACTGGCATCTGTGATCGTAAATGATTCTGTCACCAGAGAAGCAATTTCCCGAAAGCAGAAGCGTGAACTTCTGAAATTCATCAAGGAAGATAAGCATTTCTGCCGATACTACGATGCAATTTTTATTCTCTTTAACACGGGGCTGCGTATCTCGGAATTTTGTGGATTGACCTTTTCTGATATCGAGTTCGATCAGAAGCGTATCAAGGTTGACCATCAGCTGCAGAGAACATCGCAGATGCAGTATGTGATCCAGGATCCCAAGACAGAAAACGGTATCCGCTATGTGCCAATGAGTGATGAAGTGGTAGCGTGTTTCCGACGCATCCTCGCCAATCGTGTGGCACCGAAAGTGGAGCCGATGGTGGATGGATATGCCGGATTCCTGTTTCTGGATAAGAACGACAGACCGATGGTTGCACTGCATTGGGAGAAATACCTGCAGCACATTGTCGAGAAGTACAACAAGATCTACCGCATCCAGATGCCCAAAGTAACCCCTCATGTATGCAGACACACCTTCTGTTCCAATATGGCGAAATCCGGAATGAACCCTAAGATATTGCAGTCTATCATGGGTCATTCGGACATCAGCGTGACGCTGAATGTCTACACCCATGTGCAGTTCGATGACGCACAGGCAGAGCTGCTTCGCGTTGCGGAAGCCTGAGAAACCCCGTTGGTAAAGCGCATTTGTTTACCAACGGATTTACCAATATTGCAGGAAAAAGCATGAGAAAATACGGGAGGATTTGAGAAGATATCCCGAAAACAAAGAAACATGAAAATGCCGAAAACATAAGCAATATTGGGCATTTGAGAAGAAATACAAGACTTATATGGAGATATAAGACGATGATAAAAATACTGTTTATTTGCCACGGCACCACTTCAATCAGCTGAGATATGCCTAGAGGCGCAACGATAAATCACGATACGTACCCGAATTACTACAATTTTACAACATTTTTGAGTTCCGATATGAATTTACTACAGCAAAATACAGTCCTGAAAGAGGCAAATAACGCCTTTTTTAGGACTGCTTTTTGTTTGTCTGCCATTTTGTCCAAAACGTGTTTTTCCGGCAGACGAACATAATTGACGGGAGTAAGGATAAGACCGCTGGTGCGCAATTGCATCAGCGGCCATGTATCTCATTTGCAAAATGGAATGCGAACAAAAGCGGCGCTCCCGGGGGAGTGTTGCTTTCGTAGATTGGGCATCTATAAGAATGGTGGTTTTACCGGAGTTGGGATTGCCCGCGAAAGCAATTCTCATGGATGGATTCCTCCTCTTTCAATAAAAATTCAAACAGATTATACTGTGGAATTACATTATGTTAGCAGCTGCTAACGCATGGGTAAAAGGCAATCAGCGGACTGCCTTAGCAATCATGCTCACACAATGATTGCTTCTGCCAACTGATTGTCAATGTTGTATCTGCCGTCCTTGATGGAAACTGTGCAGCCGCCTTTTCTGCGGGATACCACAGTCACCGGTTCACCGCTGTAACAGCCCAGGGAGAACAGAAACGCATTGAGGTCTTCGTCATCAGTTTCGATCCGCTGAATGATGTATTCCTTGCCTTCTTCTGCAACGGATAAATTCATTTGTTTCACCTGACCTACGAATTTATAATGAAGGCAGTTTGCTGCAGCTAACTGCTTTGCAAATAACATATGTTAGCGGTCGCTAACTACCACAATATAATAGCTCCGGAGGAAGCATTTGTCAATCCCTTTTATGAACAATCTTTGAAATTTTTCTCCCCTTGAAATTTAAGAAAAGTCGTGATAGAATTAGCTAAAGCTAATTTTTGGAGGATTTTCCATGTCTATGCACGAATCTGCCGAGATGTATCTCGAAACCATATATACGCTCTCTTTGAACAGCACCTCCGTACGCAGCATCGATGTAGCTGAGGCGCTGAATTATTCCCGCCCCAGTGTCAGCCGGGCTGTTGGCTTACTGAAAATGGACGGGTATCTGCTGATGGACGGGGAAGGCTTTTTGACCTTGACCGAAGAGGGTCGTGCTTTGGCGGAGCGAATCTACGAACGCCATACCGTGCTTACAGCGGCACTGGAAGCACTTGGTGTAGACAAGGAAACCGCCGCAGAGGATGCCTGCAAGATTGAGCATGACATCAGCGACAGAACCTTTGACGCCATAAAAGCACACATGAAAACCTATATGCCCAAGTAAACATACAACGGTCAGCCCGAAAGCTGACCGTTATTTTTTATCTAATTTCCGTAACGGTGTAGCCAACCCGTTCGATTCTCGCCTTGATCTGCTCGTCAGCAACTTGCTGCTCGTAGGACACCGTAACGATGCCTTTCTTCAGGTCTACCACGCCGGCAACACCGATGATATCGTTGACCACTTCTGTGACACGGTTGGCGCACTTCTCACAGTGCATACCGTCCACCGCAAAAATCTTGGTGGCGATCACATTTTTCAGTTTCTTCTTTCTGGGCTTGTAGCCGCTTCCGCTGCCACAGCATCCCTTACGCCCGGAACGCTTGACCATGGTGCCGGTTGCAATCACTGCAAGGAGGACGATGATGCCAATAATGATGTAGCTGTCCATATATTCCCTTCTTTAATTTAGTTTCAGGTGCAAAATCAGCACCTGCTTTTTCTTTTCTGCCACCTTCATGGAAACCCGAGTGACCAAATTCAGCCGCTTGCCCAGCATGGCAAGGGCATCAGGATAGAAGGTCTTTACTTCCAGCAGCTCCATGCCGCATTTTTCAGCGAAGGCCTTGCTGTCATTGATACCGAAGTACATCAGGGCTTTTTTGTTTCCGGTGCGCTTGATGAACCAATTGGTGAAGGCAAGACCGCTTTCACTGGTGGCATCGAAGATTATTTCGCCCTTGGGGAAGGCTTCGCCGCAGGCTTTGATAAAAGCCACGATTTTTTCTTCGTGGAAATACTGGAACACACCGGATACCACCAATAGGGTGGGCAGGGTTGCATCTACTTCCTTGACCCATTCCAGCTTGAACATATCGCCGCCAATCAGGGTTTCCTTATCCCGCTGACCAAACACCTTTTTCCGGACATCCATAACCTCCGGCAGATCCACTTCATACCAGTCGACACCAGGGTTTTTCCCGTGGAGACGGTCATAGGCCGTTTCCAGACCGGCACCTAAGTACACCACATTGCAGGCTTCATATTTTCCCGCAAAGGCAGCAACCATTTTATCCATATTGTAATACCGGGACACGGAGGCCATATTCGTATACTGGGATGCACCTTTGTCAGCACCCTGCGGCAGATCAGGTTCCAATTCCAGAGCTTTGAGGTCATAGAAATACTCCGGGAACTCTTTGGAAATAGCAATCCTCGCCACCAGCGGCACAAACAGGGTGTTGGCTACACCTTCAAATTTCTTCATAATATATTATTCTCCTTTTTTGTAGGTAAAGCAGGCCATGGATTCCACGGTGCTGATTTCAACTTCTTCGTACATTCCTAATAATCTGGTTTTCAGGCTGTCCAGAGTTTCATAGGGCGGTGTAAAGAAACCCTTTGGCGTATACAGATGGTCAATGAACCAGTCCGTCCGCTTATTCTTCCCGGCAATGTAGAAGCAGCCGCAGAAAGTTCCGCCCGGCTTCAAAACCCGGTAGGTTTCTCTGTAAGCGGCTTCTTTGTCCGGGAAAGCATGGAAGCCGTTCATGGACAACACAATGTCGAAGCTACCGTCTGGAAAGGGCAACGCTCCCACATCTCCCTGCCGGAACTGTACATTGGATAGCCCCATCATAGCCTTCTGCCAGAGTTTTCGTACGGATCAAGGTGTTGCCCATCAGATCCTGAGAGACGAAATCGATCTTACACATATATTTCAGCAAATCGAAACAACCTTCCCGTTTGCACATGTTGCAGATCGCGCAGGAATGGTAGTTCATAAAGCATTCCCGCTTGTCCATATCAACGTGAAAATCGTACTTCCAGTTCTCGGGATACAGTTCAGCGGGTTCCTTCGCCATGGTAGCGCGGGAAGAAATGTTCTTTTCGCTGAAGAAGTCCTTACCTTCGTAGAGCTTCTTCATGATATCGCTGGCAGCCAAAAGATCTGTCATCTCTCCCAAGGCCTCTCCATCGATATGTTCCGGATAAGCCTTGTGGAAAGCCAGCGCATAGGCTGCAAGATATAAACCTGGCAGCAAAGGATTGGTCTTTATAAGGGCACTCATTGATGTCAAAGTAAACTTCGTCTTTTGATATACAGTGCTTTGTGCTTTGAAATCCAGCATCCTCATTAAAGGAGCTGTCCAGCATTTTGGCAAAGATACGC
This sequence comes from Oscillospiraceae bacterium, assembly GCA_017506735.1. Lineage (GTDB taxonomy): Bacteria > Bacillota > Clostridia > Oscillospirales > Oscillospiraceae > Faecousia. Next base: position 23,372 of record JAFVMW010000003.1, read on the forward strand.
AGAAATACATAGTCCATACCGGGAATATGCAGTGCACACGACAGTATTTTCGCAATACGCCTGCCTTCTCTTTCCACACCGGTACCCAGAATTTCAAGGGCTTGCTCTGGAAATACCTCTTTCAGTGCCATGTATACCGCTGCCATGCGAAACATCTGACCGTCGGTATGCTGCTTCATTTTCACGGGAAGATGGGCGTATCGGGCGCACAGTTCCTCCCAATTAGCACCGGCTTTTTCCCAAATGCGCTGCACCGTTTCCTGGCCGTACCGCTTGATTAATTCTTTCTTTATATTCCTGTAGCCAGTGGTCATGGTCCAAGACCCAAATGCCACTTTTCATAAGCACACCTCTTTCACTTTTTCGGCCCACTGCTGCGGATGCAGCACCAGCAGTTCTTCATGCTCCATATCAAAATTGTGGATCACGGGGTTCACAAAATGCTTCTGATAACGGTGCAGATATTCTTCGCCCATTTTCTCTGCGTAGAAGCAATGCACGGTTGTGCCGGGAACGGCAATACTTTCCTCCAGGGGCGTGATCAGATCGGAATAGAACTGGTTGTAGACACTTTCTCTTTTCATAAAGGGCAGTCCACCATTACCGATACCGAACATTGCCATGAACTTATCCCGGTAAGGTGTCCGCTTCTTTTCCATCAACCCTTGCAGGATTTTTGGATACTTACCTGTGCTGACGATCTTATGTAAAAGCGGAATCGCAATTCTGCATGTTAGGGAAGCTCTGATTAAATCGGCAAGAGCAGATGGCGAGAGATTTTGGCCCAAATTGAAGTTTGGAAAGCGGAGGAATACTTTGTGTATTTCCCGGTTTTCAAACGGATAAGTTGGGTCAAAAGATCCGTCAGCTGCC
>JAFVMW010000060.1 GCA_017506735.1 Oscillospiraceae bacterium
GAAACCCGATCTGCGGGTGTAGCTCATCCGGTAGAGCGCCACCTTGCCAAGGTGGAGGTAGCGAGTTCGAGCCTCGTCACCCGCTCCAAGCCGACGCGAAAGCGTCGGCTTTTCATTTTGCGGCAATAAGGCTCGAAAGATCAAATCCAACTGTCCGGGGGACAGTTGGCGGTGAGGGCTGGACCGAGCCGAACCTCTATTTCCGCCAAAGGCGGAAATGCAAACGAGCCTCGTCACCCACTCCAAGCCGACGCGAAAGCGTCGGCTTTTCTTATTCACGCTTCCCTAAAATAATATCCCCCCACCGGGCTTCCGTGGAACTTATTCCTTTGGTATACTGTAGTTAATTGATACACAAAGGAGCGAATGAAGATGAAAAAGATGTCGGTAGTGAAACAACTGACCCTGTCTGCTCTGTGTACCGCTCTGTGTGTGGTACTCCCCATTGCGTTTCATATCATCCCCAACGCCGGTTCCGTGCTGCTGCCTATGCACATTCCCGTTCTGCTCTGCGGCCTGGTCTGCGGCTGGCAGTCCGGTTTGCTCTGCGGCGTGCTGGGCCCCATTCTCTCCAGCGTTCTCACCGGTATGCCTCCTGCCGCGATTCTGCCCGGCATGATTGTGGAGCTGGGCATCTACGGCTGCGTGTCCGGCCTGATGATGGAGCGAATCCGCACTGGCAGCCTGTATGCGGACCTGTATATCAGCCTTCCCACCGCCATGCTGGCCGGACGTGTCCTGTCCGGCATTGCCAAGGCGCTGATCTTCGCCCCCGGCACCAGCTTCGCTGCCTGGGCCACCGCCAGCTTTGTCACCGCGCTGCCCGGCATCTCTGTACAGCTTGTGGTGCTGCCCACGCTGATCGTAGCCCTGACCCGGGCCGGGCTGATCTCCAGACGCTATTCCGGCATGGAAAAGCAGCCCCGTTTCTGATGCAATGACATAAAAAACGTCGTACCAGGCAGGGTACGACGTTTCTTTTTTAGAACAGAGAGGGAGTGGGCCGCAAATTCCGCAGATTCTTCAGCGCTTCCGCGTCCACAGACTCCGCGCCCATTTGGCACAGCATCCGGATGCTTTCGGAGCCATCCTCATAGCAGAACAGGGGACTCCAGCCGAACCGGAGATTCTTTACACTGCCGTCCCAGGTGCCCCCGTGCTTCAGACTGGACTGAGCGACCAGGGTGGCAAAGCCCAGGGAATGAATCAGCCGGTTCCGGCTCAGGGCTCTCTGGGCGGAGAATTCCAGGTCAAAGCTGTCCTCACTCAGATATAGCAGATTCTCCCGGCGGCTGTGCCGGTTCAGCCCATCGGCTACCACGGAGATCACCCGTCCGCCGGCGTTCAGACAGCCCTCCTGGGCGGCGCGGTCCGCGCCCCGGGCATTTCCGGATACCAGGGTGATGCTCTGCATGGCAGCCTGAATGCCTGCCTGATGGGCAAAGGAAGCGTTGGCAGGCTCCAGCTCCCGACTGCCCACCAGACCGATGCAGTCTCCGGCAAGCAGAGCAGGGTCGCCCTTGCACCACAGCAGGGCTGGAGCATCCAGCCCCAGCCGATCCTCCAGTATCCGGGGATAGTGGGGGCTGAACAGGGTGATCACATGACAGTCCTCCCGTGCCGCTCTGGAAAGGTAACGGTCCAGCCGCTCCTCTTCCTCCAGAAGCTTCACAATCCGCAGGGCCATTTCCTCCCGGAGTCCCAGTGCTTTCAGATCCTTGGCAGTCAGTTCCCGGTCTTTTTCCACAGGCTGTGCAGAACTGACAAGCTGACTCAGCTTCCGGAACTGGGCGGTGGTCAGAACCTTTCGTTCCGGATCTCCCAGATGGGAGCATAGGAGCAGAAAGCCCCGTTCCGGCCCGGTCAACGGAACCGCTTTTTGGGAGGCGCGGGAGCCTTGACCACTTCCTCGGTCAGTGTGCCATCCTCGCCCAGCACCATGGGCTTGATGGAGAAATTGCAGAATTTGGCGATCTCGTCCAGCTTGGCCTTCTCGGGGAAATTCCCGATGATGCTCCAGGCCTGGCCCTTCCGACGGGCACGGCCGGTACGTCCCACCCGGTGGACATAGTATTCGTTTTCCTCGGGAATGTCAAAATTGATGACGCAGTCCACATCGTCCACGTCAATGCCCCGGCTGGCCACGTCGGTGGCAATGAGCACCGGCAGCTTGCCCTGGCGGAACCGGAGCATGGTCTTTTCACGCTGGCTCTGGCGAATGTCGCCGTGGATGCAGTCGCAATCCACACCGGCCCGCTGGAATTCATCGCTGAGCCGCTGGCACATATGCTTGGTGTTGCAGAAAATGATTACCCGTTCGAAGCCCTGCATCTTCATCAGACGCAGGGTGGTTTCAGCCTTTGCCAGAGGGGACACGGTCAGGCTGAACTGGTCGATGTCCGGACGATCCTCCTGCTTGGGCTCCACGGTGATCTCTTCCTCGTCACGCTGGTACATCCAGGAAACGGTCATAACCTCCTGGGAGATGGTGGCGGAGAACAGACCCAGATTCTTCCGGTTCTTCACCTTCTCGATGATCCGGGTTACATCCTTGAAAAAGCCCATATCCAGCATCCGGTCCGCCTCGTCCAGCACTACGGTCTGGATCTTGTCCAGCCGGATGGTTTTCCGGTTGTAGTGGTCCATCAGACGGCCGGGGGTTGCCACAACGATCTGAGGCTTTTTTTCCAGCTGCTTGATCTGGGCACCGATGCCGGCACCGCCGTAGAGGACGGCCACCCGGATGCCCTGGAAATAGGTCAGCAGTCCCCGGAGCTCGTCGCCGATCTGAATGGCCAGCTCCCGGGTGGGGGCGAGGATCAGACCCTGAACCGCCTCCAGCTGGGGATCAATGTGTTCAATCATGGGAATGCCGAAGGCAAAGGTCTTGCCGGTGCCGGTGGGGGCTTTGGCAATGACATCCTTCCAGGCCAGGAAGTGGGGGATGGCCTCGGCCTGAATGGTGGTGGGATAGCCGTATCCCTTCTGCTCCAGGGCCTTGAGCATGGCATCAGACAGGCCAAGGTCCCGGAAAGTAATGTTCGCGTCGCTCATAAATACAATTTCCTTTTCTATATCATGTTCAAATTGCGTCCATTCTATCAGTTTTTCCCGGTTTTTGCAACCGTTTTATGGAATTGAATTCCAGTTTGTGAATTTTAAGAAAACCCGGCGCTCATTGTGTGGACAAATGGGGCAAAATGTGGTATTCTAATTACAATTGTACAATGGGAAAGGTGTGGATACCTTGAAAATCGATGTAATGGGTGTCAGATTTGATAATCTGACCAAGCAGGAGTTTACAGAGGAAGCACGCCGGATGCTGAATACCGGCAGCCGTGGCTACTGTGTGACCCCCAACGCGGAAATCCTTTATGAATCCATCCGGGATGAGGAGTTCCGGCAGCTGCTGAATGACGCCGCTCTGGTGCTGCCCGACGGCGCAGGCGTGGTGCTGGGCGCGAAGATCCTGGGCACGCCCCTGAAGGAAAAGGTGGCAGGCATTGAATTCGGTGAGCAGGTCTGCGCGCTGCTGGCAGAAACCGGCGGACGGCTGTACCTGCTGGGCAGCAAGCCCGGCGTGGCAGAGCAGGCCGGCGAAAAGCTGGCCCGGAAATATCCCGGCCTGGTGATCTGCGGCACTGCCGACGGCTACTTCAAAGATGAGGCCTCTGTGGTGGAAAAAATCAACCAGGCAAACCCCGATGTAATCTTCGTCTGCCTGGGCGCGCCCAAGCAGGAGAAGTTCATCAGAAATCACTTTGCCGAGCTGAACGCCACCCTGATGCTGGGCTTGGGCGGCAGCCTGGACGGCTACGCGGGGCTTGCCCAGCGTGCCCCCAAGTGGATGATCGACCTGAGCCTGGAATGGCTGTACCGGCTGATGAAGGAGCCTAAGCGGCTGGGCCGGATGATGCGGCTGCCGAAATTTGTGCTGCTGTGCCTGGGTGCGAAGCTGAGGGGGAAGAAAAATGGGTAAACTCATTGTAATCGAGGGTACCGACGGCTCCGGCAAGTCCACCCAGTTCCGCCTTCTGACCCAGCGTGCGGAGGCAGAGGGCCGGGAATTCCAGAAGCTGGTGTTCCCTCAGTATCAGGAAGAAAGCTCCGCGCTGATCCGGATGTACCTGGGCGGCCAGTTCGGCGACAAGCCCTCGGATGTGAATGCCTACGCTGCTTCCGCCTTTTATGCCGTTGACCGCTACGCCTCCTTCAAAAAGGTCTGGGGAAAGTGGTATGAAGCTGGTGGGCTGATCCTGTCTGACCGGTACACCACCTCCAACGCCGTCCACCAGGCATCCAAGGAGCCCCTGGAAAAGCAGGAGGAATTCCTGGGTTGGCTCTATGAATTTGAATACGACCGTCTTGGCCTGCCCAGGCCCGATCTGGTGATCTACCTGGACGTTCCGACGGAGTATACCGAGCAGCTCATGCGTGCCCGGGAGTCTGCCACCGGAACCCATGCAGACATTCACGAAAAGGACATGGCCTATCTTGCCACCTGCCGTGAAACCGGCAGACGGGCAGCCCGGTATTACGGCTGGACCGTGATCGACTGTGTCTGTGACGGCAGGATGCGCTCCATCGAGGACATTCACGAAGAAATCTACCGCCATGTGGCGGCCTGTCTGGAGGACTGAATATGGTTTATGTGATGCTGGGAACCGGCTTCGAGGAAGTGGAAGCCCTGGCTCCTGTGGATCTTTTGAGAAGAGCAGGCGTGGACGTACAGACCGTGGGCCTTACCGACCGGCTGATTTACGGCGGCCACGGCATTGGCGTTCAGGCGGACATCACCATCGACGAGATGGATCTGACGAGCATGGATATGATCGTCCTCCCCGGCGGTCTGAGGGGTGTTGCCTCCATCCGGGCAAGCAGCCAGACCCTGGAGGCAGTCCGCTTTGCCTGGGAAAATGACTGCTTCGTGGCAGCCATCTGCGCAGGCCCCACGGTTCTGGCAGACCTGGGCATTACCGATGGACGCAAGGCCACCTGCTATCCCGGTCAGACCGGGAATATGGGCCCGGCCCTTCTGGAGGAACGGGCTGCGGTTCGGGATGGAAAGCTCATCACCGGCGCCTCCGCCGGCTGTGCCGTGGAATTCGGCCTGGCCCTGGTGGATGCCCTGAAGGGCGCGGAAATGGCAGAAACCATCCGAAAACAGATCGTAATTCGCTGAAACAGCGGAAAGGAGATATTATGGACGAAAAAGATATTCTGAACGATAACACCCCTGCGGAACCTACCCCCGGAGAGGAGCTGCTGGCCCAGCCCGAGGTGGTAACGGAGATTCTGCCGGATCTGGCCGCCATCAGCGCTGCCGGTCTGAAGACTCCTGCCGACGCGGAAATGGACCGGCTGCTGGCGGACGCAAGAATCCAGTCCGGCATGGAATACCCCACCACCGAATCCTTCCGGGATGAAGCGTACCGGGAAGCCTTTGGCGAAGGAGAGGAGCTGCAGCGGGTTTTCAGCGGCGAGGAGCTGCCTCCTGTCCAGGAGACACCTGTGGAAGCGCCGGAAGCCGAGCTGCCCCAGGCGGACCCCGTTGCCATGCGCAAGGGCAGACCCAGACGGAAAAAGGGCGACGGCCTGCTGGGCATTCCCCATCTGCTGGCAACCCTGGTGTGGCTTGCGGTTATTGTAGCCATCGGCGTGTCCCTGGGCCGGGTGGCCTGGATCTGCGCCTCCGACGTGCTGGCCTTCGGCCGTACCGAGAAGCTGGTGTCTGTCCGAATCGAGGACACCGACACCCTGGATGACATCGCCCTGAAGCTGCAGGAGGGAGGCCTGATCAAGTACCCCGAGCTGTGGAAGCTCTACGCCACCCTCACCTCTGCCCGTGAGGACATTTCCTCCGGTACCTTCACCCTGAACACCATCTATGACTACAACGCGCTGGTGGACTCCATGACCTACTATTCCTCCTCCCGTGAGGTTGTGTCCGTCATGATCCCCGAGGGCTACAGCTGTGAGCAGATGTTTGCCCTGCTGGAAGAAAAGGGCGTCTGCACCGCAGCAGAGCTGGAGGAGTACGCCGCAAATGGCGAGCTGGATGACTACTGGTTCCTGGAAGGCGTGGAACGGGGCGACAAGTACTGCCTGGAAGGCTACCTGTTCCCGGATACCTACGATTTCTATGTGGGCGATGATGCGGAACGCGTGCTGGAAAAGATGCTGGACGACTTCGACTACCGGTTCTCTGAGGATATGGTCGCCGCCATTGATACCCTGAACGAATTCCTGTCTGCAAAGATGCGCAGCAACGGCTACGGCGAGGACTATATCGCCGAGCATCAGATGACCGTCCGGGAGGTGGTCATTGTGGCCTCTCTGGTCGAGAAGGAAACCGCCGCCAACGAGGAGAGCTTTACCATTTCCTCCGTCATCTACAACCGTCTGACCAACCAGGCCCAGTGGCCCTATCTGAACATTGACGCCGCTTTGCTGTATGCTCTGGGTCACAAGGAATCCCTAACCACCGAGGATACCCAGATCGACAGCCCCTACAACACCTATACCAACGCCGGTCTGATCCCCGGCCCCATTACCAACCCCGGTCTGAACAGTCTGAAGGCCGCCCTGCAGCCTGAGGACACCGGCTACTACTGCTACGCTCTGAATCCCGAAACCGGCCGTCACCACTTCACCAAGACCTATGCCGAGCATCTGGAATTCCTGGCAAGCCTGGAGGGCTGAGATGGGAAAGCTGGAACTTCTGAGCCCTGCCGGTGATATGGAGCGGCTGGAAATGGCGGTGCGCTACGGCGCGGATGCGGTGTATCTTGCCGGTACTGCCTTCGGTATGCGCTCCTTTGCAGGTAACTTCACCCCGGAGGAACTGCCCAAAGCGGTGAAATTCGCCCATGACAACGGCGTGAAAGTCCATGTGACCGTAAACACCATGCCCCGGAACAACGAGGTGGTGAATCTTCCTGCCCATCTGGAGCGGCTGAACGACGCCGGTGTGGACGCCCTGATCCTGGCCGATCTGGGTGCCTTCACCCTGGCCGGAAAATACGCCCCCAGCTGCGCCCGGCACATCTCCACCCAGCAGTCCATTGCCAACTACGAGTGCGCCCAGGCCTGGTTCGATCTGGGTGCCACCCGTGTGGTGCTGGCAAGAGAATGCTCCCTGCCGGAGATCGCGGAGATCCGCAAAAAGGTCAGCCCGGAGCTGGAAATCGAAACCTTCGGCCACGGTGCCCTGTGCGTCAGCTACTCCGGACGGTGCCTGCTGTCGAATTACATGACCGGCCGGGACTCCAACCGGGGCGAATGTGCCCAGCCCTGCCGCTATCAGTACGCCTTGATGGAGGAAAAGCGGCCCGGGGAATACTTCCCCGTATTCGAGGACGAAAAGGGCACCTACATCCTCAATTCCCGGGATATGTGCATGATCGACCACCTGGACGATCTGATGGAGGCCGGTGTGGACTGCATCAAGATCGAGGGCCGAGCCAAGTCCGCCTATTATGCCGCCATCGTCACCGGCGCTTACCGCCATGTGATTGATGATCTGGAGGCCGGACGGCCCGTTGATCCCGTGTGGCGTGACGAGGTGGACCATGTGTCCCACCGGATCTACTCCACCGGCTTCTACTACGGCTATCCCGGCCAGTATACGGAAAATTCCCGTTACATCCGGGAATGGCAGGTGGTGGCCATCGTGGAGTCCTGCGATGAAAACGGTCTTGCCACCTGCTCCCTGCGGAACAAGTTCCGCAAGGGGGACCAGCTGGAACTGGTTGGCCCTGATACCCGTCCCTTCGGCTTCAATGCCGGGGATATGTGGGATGCCGAGGGTGCCGCGCTGGAAGAACCCAGAAAGCCCGAGATGGTGTTCACCCTTCAGCTTCCCAAACAGGTTCCTGCCAAGTCAATCATCCGCAGAGCGGTGGATCTGTCCGCAAAATAAAATTTTTAGGCCCTCCGCGTTTTTCGCGGAGGGCCTTCGCTGTACGAGTTAACCCAGAAGATCGCTCCAATCCAGCGCATCCAGCAGATCCAGAAACAGATTGGTGATGTCCAGATAAAGATCAACAGCGCAGTCAATGGCGTGGTAAACCGTTTTTGTGCCCTGCTGGGCCCGGTGCCAGTCATAGCCGATGTACATGGAAAACAGGCCCACACCGATCCAGCTGAGCAGGGGACTGCGATACCCCAGCAGCAGAGCGGCGATTTCCGCAGCCAACGTCAGCAGCAGGGACAGGATCAGAACCCGGCCCAGCCGGCTGAAGAACTGGGGAAACACAACGGATAAGCCGATCATGCCCACCGTAATGACCGCTGTCAGCACAACGGCAGTAAATACCTCCGATGCCGCGTATTCCGGCAGGATCAGCGCCAGCAGGGGCCCGAAGGGGAGCACCAGCAGATGGTAGCCAAGCAGCCGCATTCCAAAGCCGGAGGAGCGTCCGCAGGCGATTCCTGCAATGGCCATTGCAAGAAAGCCCAGCAGAAAGGGCAGGGGCCGCACGGAAGAAAAAAGGGAACCGAAGAACATCGTGGTCAGAATAATCAGAAGTAGTCCGTACAGCACCAGTCCGCCCAGAACCAGATTGAAGACCTGGTCACTGCGTGTTTTGTAGAGAAACATGGAAGCACCTCGTCTTTGATCAGTCACAGGTTTTTCCCGTAATCAGAATATGAGGATGCTTTCCTTCTGTCAGCCATTGCAGAACCTGCACCATATCCTCTGTAGGCAGTCCGATACAGCCGCCGGTGGCTCCTTTGCTGCAATGCAGGAAGATTGCACAGCCCCGGGAGGGAATGGTATAGGGCTGGGTATTGTAGCGTATGACGCAGGCGTAGGCATACTGGGTGGGATAATCCTCCAGATGCTCCACATCGTCGTTCCAGGTTTCCTCCAGCGTGGGATCATTTTTCTCCTGCCAGGTGTTGAAATAGACGGAATTCTCGTCACAGACCCATTCGGAGTTCGGTGTGATATCTCGCCAGGGAATCCGCAGATTTTCCGGCCTGGGGCTGTTGCCAAAGGCCAGACCCAGGGACCAGAGTCCGGCAGGGGAGGTGTTGGTATTGCGGCGCCGGTTGTGCATGACACCGCCGCTGCCTGTCCAGCCGGAGCAGTCGTTCAGACCGTCAACGGAAATCCAGGTGCCGCCGTCCTGCCGCTGGTAGCATTTGGTGATGGTGGAGATGCCATCCTCCTGAGCCACCACCAGCACAAGCTGGGTGCAGGAACGCTCCTCCAGATCCTGCCAGGTCACACCCTCAACAGCCATCCATTTTTCCAGAAGCTCCAGATCGGTGCAGTCACGATCCGCAGGATACGCGGATGCCCGGGAGGGATCATAGGTTAAAGAGGTATCTCCCGGCTGAGGAACGATGGGGTCTCCCTGCTGGAATTTGGATTCGTCCCACACAGGCTCCGGGATCAGCGTGCCCCGGCCGAACCATTCCAGACGAATATCCCCTGTGGCTTCGTTGTATAGGTACAGCCAGTAATCCTGCCCCTGCTCCAGATATCCGGCCAGGACGGTTCTGTCGGCTGACAGAGCAGACAACTCCTTCGGTGTCAGACAGCGGTCGAAGAATTCCTCCACAGGAACGCCGTGGGAGCGGTATTCCCAGGGGGCGTTCTCGTCCTCCCGATGCAGATCAACGGAGATTTTGTGATGGTTTTCATCGGGGAGAGGGCTTTTGGTATGATCGTAGGTGGCGCTGTAGGTAACAACGAAGCTGATCCTCCGGGAATAGTAGTCTGCCTCTTCCCATCCGGAAACCGGCGCGTTGGCGATTTGCTGACGGATATGCACATCGGTCATAATGGGATCATAGGCAATCCGCTCTGTTTCAAAGGCTTGTACGCCCTCCTCCCGGGATAGGGCATCCATCAGGAATTCGACCTGAGAAAGGGCGCTGTCCAGTTCTTCTGCGGTGAAGGGGTAAAGGGTGATCTGCTCCGGCATGACACGAACCACATAATTCACATCTGCTGTTGGCTCTGTGGATAGGGTTTCCGGATCATCCGGTTCTGTGACAGGCAAAGGGACCGTTACAGGCTGACGGGGAGCAGAAGGCGCGGAGGGCGCGCCTGCGCACCCGGCAAGCATCAGTGCCAGACAGCAAAGCAGGAAAAGCAGACTTGGATGATTCATCTTTGGGACCTCCGGTATGTGTTCTATGCTACTAGCATAAGCGCCGGACGGCGAAAAAACAAATTAAAAATTCTTAATTCTCACAGCCAAAGGCCCACCGCGCAACACGCGATGGGCCTTTTGATATGTTATTCCACAGATTTCAGCGCTTCTGCCATGTTGATCTTTTCCAGGCGGAAGTACATGATGAAGTCCACGATCACCGCCGCCAGAATGGTCAGCACCGCGGAGAGCACATAGCTCTGAGGATTGACCCGGTTGGCAAACCAGACCATGTCGATCCGCACGTAGCTCATCACCAACGCGTGGAGTCCCTTGCCGCCGATGAGACCCACCAGGGTTCCGATGACCGTCAGCGTCAGGTTCTCCTTGAATACATAGCTGGCGGTTTCCGCGGCGTTGAAGCCCAGCACCTTGATGGTGGCAATTTCCCGGATTCGCTCCTGGATGTTGATGTTGGTCAGATTGTACAGCACAATGCCAGCCAGCGCGCCGGCACAGCCCACCACAACCAGAATGATGGCATCCAGGGCATCCATCATGCCGCCCACGGTTTCCGCCAGATCCTGGTTGATGGACATACTGATCACGCCGTCGGCACCGGAAAGCTGATGGCCCAGCTCCTGCAGGTTCTGGCCCTCTCCGGCCACCACAAAAGCGGACTGGATCTCCGGCTCACGGCCCCACTGATCCCGGATGGTGTCACAGTGGACAATGGCGTAGTTGTAAACATTGTTGTCGTAGATGCCGGAAACCCGAACCTCCAGCTCCTCCAGATCGGCATTGCGCAGCGTGACAGTGTCGCCCACGTCGATGCCCATGGAGGTTGCCGCGCCGATGGAAATCAGCGCCTCCCCTTTTCGGGGCATGGCAACCTGCTTGTCTCCCAGATGCAGGTCAATAAAGCCTCTGAGATTCTGGTCCGCGGCAATGAAATAGACATTCTTCACCTTGTCATCAAATTCCACATCGATGCCGCCCTGATAGCAGAACAGCACCTTTTGGTCGGGATGGTCTTCCCGGAAGGCATCCTGGGCCTCCTGATCCTGGTGATCGTTGAAGGTCAGACCGATGTCATACAGGGTGACGGTTTCAAACTGATAGCTGACGATGTCCGACACCGAATCCTTCAGACCGAAGCCCGTCACCAGCAGGGCGGTGCAGCCGCCGATGCCCAGCATCATCATGGCAAGCCGCTGGCGGTAGCGGAAAATATTCCGGATGGCCACCTTGTTCAGGAAGCTGAGCCGCTTCCACACCGGCAGCTTTTCCAGGAAAATCTGCTTGCCCACCACAGGGGGCTTGGGACGGATCAGCTCCGCAGGTACCTCTGCCAACGCTCTGCGGCAGCAGTACCAGGTCACAACCTCGATCAAGCCGGTGTAGCTCAGGAAAATGAAGACAATGGAGAAGGGGTCATAGGATAATGTAAGCTGGCTGGAAAAATCGTACATAATGCCGTAGGCGTACCAGATCACCACCGGGAAGAAGGTCAGACCCAGGGCCAGGCCCAGCAGACAGCCAGCCAGGGACGCTGTGCCGGAATAGCCCATGTATTTGCTCATGATGGCACCGGGGCCATAGCCCAGGGCCTTCAGAGTACCGATCTGGGTCCGCTCCTCGTCGATCATCCGGGTCATGGTGGTGACGCAGACCAGCGCCGCCACAGCCAGGAAGAACACGGGGAAGATTTTTGCCACACCGGCCACGATGTTGGAGTCTCCTTCAAAGACCACATAGCCCAGATTGGTATTCCGGGACAGCACATAGAGCTCCGCGTGATCCATGCCCTCGATCAGCTCCCGGGCATCTGCCAGCTCCTGCCGTCCATCGGCCAGCTCTGCTTCGGCCTTGGCAAATTCCTCCTCAGCTTCGGCTTTGCCGCTGTAGTATTTCTCCCAGCCGTCGGCGATTTCCTTCTCGCCCCGTTCCAGCTCCTTTTCGCCCTCTTCCAGATCGAACCGGTTGGCATCCAGAGTGGCCTGGGCCTGGGTCAGCTCCTGCCGGCCGGCACGGAGCTCCTCCTCCGCGGCGGAGAACTGGGCCTCGGCCTCTGCCCGGCCTGCCTCCAGCTGGGCGTAGCCGTCCTGAATCTGTTCCATGGCGTAATCCAGGGCGGCCTTGGTGATCAGCAGCTCCGGCAGTTCCAGCGCCGCCTGGGCACGCTCCGTTTCCAGGGCGGTAAGCCGGGCGGTTTTCGCCAGCCGGGCGGTTGTGAGGTATTCCCACCGGGAAGAAGCCTCGGCTCGCTCAGACTGAAGCTGAGCCAGCTTGTCAACAAGCTCCTGGGGGGCGGTGCCGAACAGCTCCAGGAAGCGGATGGTATCCTCCGTGGCCTTGATGGAGGCGTCCAGTCCCGCGATGGTCAGGGCCAGCTCTCCCAGGTCAAGGTCGATCTGGGCGATTTCTCCGCGAAGCTCGGCAATGCCGGAATCAATGGGGGAGAGAACCTGCCCGATCTGCGCCAGCTGGGCGTTGACGGATTCCAGCTGAGGGGCGGCTTCTGCATAGCCTGCGTCCAGCTCTGCCTGGGCAGCGTCCATCTGGGCATAGGCATCCTTCTTCGCCTGTTCCAGCTCCTTCTCACCGGCGGTCAGCTCGGCCCACCCTGCGTCGATGGCGGCCTGACCGCTTTCAATCAGAGGCCAGGCTTCTTCGATCTGGAGCCGGCTTTCCTCCAGGGTCTTTTCACCCTCGATCAGATCCTTTTCTGCCTGAGCCAGCTCCTGGAGGGCATCTGCGCGTTCTTTCCGATATTCCGCCATGCCGTCCAGATATTCCTGACGGCCCTTGGCGTATTCTTCCTCTGCCTCGGTCCGGACGACCTCCAGCCGTTTGTCTGCTTCCACCTGGGCAACGGATTCCAGGGTTTTGCCCATTTCATCCATGGCGTCGTTGTATTCCTCGGAATACACGGCGTAATCGCCCACCAGCGTCAGGTTGATCTCCGTGAAGAACTCCAGAGAGAAGCCATCCCGGGGGACATACAGAAAGCCGGACAGGGAACCGCTGCCAATGGTGGTGCTGCCGCGCTGCATATTCAGATACAGCGGCGTGTTCACCAGACCCACGATGGTATAGCTGTCATAGGCAAGGTTGTCCAGGGTTCCGGAGGCGTTCTCCCGGGACACGTGGATCTGCTGTCCGATCAGATTTCTGCCGAAGAAATAGCCGTCGATGACACATTCGTTGTCCGCCTCCGGCATCCGTCCGGCCTTCAGCGACACCTGATTCACCTTTTTGGGAATGGAAATGAGCTTGAAGGGGGATGCGTCGCCCTCATCAAAGTGCATCAGCGCGTCGATGCTGATGGAGCCTTCCGCATCAGCGATGCCCGGCACACCGGAAAGAACCTCCACGCTTTCGGGGGTCCAGCCGTAGCTGTTCATCACCTGCAGATCGAACATATTCTGACGGTCCGTGTATTTCTGAACCGTGGCGATCATGTCCACCTTGGTCACCCGCAGACCGCAGAACAGTCCTGCGCCCAGTGCAACGATGGCCATGATGGCGATGTAGCGCCCAAGGGAACGCCTGATGGTCTGCATCAGATTCCGGGCGATCATATTCTTTCTTCTTCTCATTACCATTCGATCTCCGCAATGCTCCGGGGGTTGGGATTGACTTCCACACTGACCACAGTGCCGTTTTTCACCCGAATGACCCGGTCGGCCATGTCGGTGAGGGCAGCGTTGTGGGTGATGATGATAACGGTCATGCCGGTTCTCCGGCCGGTCTCCTGCAAAAGGCTCAGGATGGCCTTGCCGGTCATATAGTCCAGGGCGCCGGTGGGCTCGTCACAGAGCAGCAGCTTGGGATTTTTGGCCAGGGCCCGGGCGATGGCAACACGCTGCTGCTCGCCGCCGGAAAGCTGACTGGGGAAATTGCGCAGCCGCTGACCAAGACCCACATCCCGCAGCACGGTGGCGGCATCCAGAGGGTTCGAGCAGATCTGGTTGGCCAGCTCCACGTTTTCCAGGGCGGTCAGATTGCCCACCAGGTTGTAAAACTGGAACACAAAGCCCACATCCTCCCGGCGGTACTGGGTCAGCTGCTTCCGGCTCAGACTGGATATCTCCCGGCCGTCCAGAAACACCTGTCCGGAGGACAGACTGTCCATGCCGCCCAGGATGTTCAGCAGGGTGGTTTTACCTGCGCCGGAGGGGCCCACGATGACCACAAGCTCTCCCTTTTCCACCGTAAAGGTGGCATCATGGAGGGCATTGATTTCCACCTCGCCCATGTGGTAGGTTTTGCCCACGTTATCAAATTCGACAAACGCCATAGCGTATCACTCCAAATTCGAAAAATTACACAATTATCATATCATATCTCCAGGGAGAATGGAAAAGGAAATGTGAAGAAAATGAAAAAAGTTTGGCCCCCGGAATGCCGGAGGCCAGTGCGTCAACTTCGATAAATGATCCGCAGCCGTTCTTCCTGGTCCGGCGGCTCCGGCCCATCCTGGGCGAAAAGACCGTAAAGGGCACCCCACCGCTCCTCCAGGGCCTGGTAGGGATGCTCCATCCGCTGACCGATGTTCACCAGGGTCAGCTTTTCCCGGGCAGTCCGGAGCACCTGGCGGCCCCGGTCATTGAAGCCCAGCACCCGGACATAGGGGACAGGGGCTTCAAGCATTGTTTCCGTGATTCCAAGTCCTGCGCAGAGGAGCATCCGGTCAATCCGGGTTCGGGTGTAGCGTTTGGACTTTACGCTCTGGGCGATGGATTCCAGATCCGCCTGACGCCTGCTTTCGTGCATGAGCTTGCGCCACAGTCCTTCAGAACCGAAGGGCAGGGCTTCGAATTCCTCGTCGGTCATGGTTCGCAGACGGGAGAGAAGGAATCGCTCCCCGGCCAGGAGGGTGTGGACTGCACCCCGGGACAGAATCCCGGCGGCTTCCTCCGGGACATAGGGGTCGATGGCTTCCTGTTTTCCGATCAGGCCCCGGAGGGCGGTGGCGGAGGGATTTTCCTGCTCCGGCACGGTGGTGTGATAGTCTCCGCCCCGGACAATGGGCATGGGCTTCATGGCGGTTCCGGAAGCCAGAATGGCCTTGCAGTATTCCACCGCAAGAATGTTGTTGGGTGTTCTGACCAGGGCATGCTCCAGACCCATCGCCTCCAGCGCCCGCTGCCGGGCGGCAGGGAAGGAAAGGCCAAGATCAAGCTGTTCCCGGAGGGATGCCCGGTATTCCTCCGAAAGCAGTCCCCGGGCCAGGGTCATCAGCTTCTCCGGGTCCCCGTCCTCCGCGCCGAAGCACAGTTCGCCGCAGAATTTTCCCAGGATTTCCACACCGCCGGAGGCGAAGCCCTCGGCAGACCGGAGAGCATAGGTGGTGGGCAGCTCCAGAACAAGATCCGCACCGCAGGTAATAGCGGCCTCAGCCCGGCAGAGCTTGGGATATACCGCCGGCGCGCCCCTCTGGACAAAATTGCCGCTCATCAGACACACCACGGCGCAATTCTCCCCGTAACGCTCCCGGATCAGCCGGATCTGACGGGCGTGACCGTTGTGAAAGGGGTTGTATTCACAGATGATTCCGACAACATTCATAAAATTTTCCCTTTCGTTCAGAAAAAGACTTGTTAATTTACCAATTCCGTTGTAGAATATAGGTGCTACATGTATCCTAGCATAAGTTTGCAGAAAAAGGAAACATAATTTATTTAGGAGGTAGATTCCAATGAACATTCTGATCATCAATGCCGGCTCCTCTTCCCTGAAGTATCAGCTGATGGACCCCGAGACCGGCGTCGTTTCCGCCAAGGGCCTGTGTGAGCGTATCGGCATCGACGGCCGTCTGAACCACACCGGTAAGGGCGACAAGGTCGTCAAGGATATCCCCATGCCCACCCACTCCGAGGCCATCGCAGCCACCCTGGAGATCCTGGTTGACCCCGTCAACGGTGTCATCGCTTCCACCGATGAGATCGATGCTGTCGGCCACCGCGTTCTGCACGGCGGCATGGAGTTCTTCGACTCCTGCATCATCAATGACGAAGTCATCGCAGCCATCGAGAAGTGCATCCCCCTGGGCCCCCTGCACAACCCTGCCAACCTGATGGGCATCCGTGCCTGCCAGGCTGTTATGCCCACCACTCCCCAGGTCGCTGTGTTCGATAC
>JAFVMW010000103.1 GCA_017506735.1 Oscillospiraceae bacterium
AAATTGGAGTTTGTAGGGCAGTTTGGTATCACCCATTGTAGGGGTCGGCGTCCTCGACGACCCGTTCGGCAATCTCCGATTGCCGCCTCGTAACCACACCGTATTTCCCAAAATCCGCCCATCGAGGTCGGATTTTGGGTCGGGACGTCGAGGTGGTGCGACCCGCTGCGAATCAGAATCCTGGTGATTGCCGGTGGCAATCACACATTGATTCAAACCGTCCCCTACGGCATCATCGACCCCCCACAAACTCCAATTTTGCGCTCCGGAACTCAATTCATGGTTCCCTCGGCACGGTCGAACAGCTCGCCGATTCTTTTGCGCAGGGCGGCGGCTTCCGGGGTGTCGGAATCGCCGCAGGCTTCGATCCAGTCCCTGGAGGCCTTCTGGGCCACGGTCAGGGTATCCAGGTCCGAGCCCAGGCTTGCCATCCGGAAGGCCGGCAGACCGGACTGCCTTGCCCCGAAGAAATCGCCGGGGCCTCTCATTTTCAGATCCTCCTGGGCAATTTTGAAGCCGTCGGTGGTCTTGCAGAAGGCCTTCAGCCGGGCGACGGTGTCCGGGTTCCGGTTGTGGGTGGTGAGGATGCAGTAGCTCTTGTCCTTTCCCCGGCCCACTCGGCCCCGGAGCTGGTGGAGCTGGGACAGACCGAACCGGTCGGCATCCTCAATGACCATCAAGGTGGCGTTGGGCACATCCACGCCCACCTCGATTACCGTGGTGGCCACCAGAACGTCCGCTTCGCCCTTGGCAAAGGCGCTCATCACCCCGTCTTTGTCCGCCCCCTTCATCTGACCGTGGAGCAGGGCCACCCGGAGATCCGGGAATACGGCATTCTGCAATGTTTCCGCCCATTCCGTGGCGGCCTTCAGACTCATACCGTCGGTTTCCTCCACCGCAGGGCAGACCACATAGATCTGATTGCCGTTTTCCGCGTGCTTGCGGATAAAGGCATTGATCCGGGGGCGGTAGCTCTCCCCCACCAGGAAGGTATCCACGGTCTGGCGGCCCGGGGGCAGCTCATCCAGCACGGAAACCTCCAGATCGCCGTACATCAAGAGGGCCAGGGTACGGGGGATTGGTGTGGCGGACATGACCAGCAGATGGGGGGCCTGGCCCTTTGCCGACAGCTTTGACCGCTGCTTCACGCCGAACCGGTGCTGCTCGTCGGCGATGACCAGCCCAAGGTTAGAAAACACCGTGCTGTCCGTCACCAGAGCGTGGGTGCCGATGACCAGATCCAGCTCCCCGGCAGCGATGCGCTCCCGGAGGAGGGTCTTGTTCTTCGGGGTCATGGAGCCGGTGAGCAGCCCCACCCGGATGCCCAGAGGGGTCAGCAGCTTTGACAGGGAGGTGTAATGCTGCTCGGCAAGAATTTCCGTGGGGGCCATCAGCGCGGCCTGGTGATGGTTGGTCACTGCCAGGTAGGCCGCCGCGGCAGCCACCATGGTCTTGCCGCTGCCCACATCGCCCTGTACCAGCCGGTTCATGGGGGTACCCTTGCCCAGATCCTCCCGGATCTGATCGATGACCCGAAGCTGGGCCCCGGTCAGCCGGAAGGGCAGACAGCCCAGGAAGGGCTTCAGATTCAAATTATCATACACAGGACAGCGCTTCTCTGCCCGGGCCTGGCGCATCAGACTCAGGCCGGCAGAGAATACGAAAAACTCCTCAAAAATCAGCCGCTTCTTCGCTTCCTCCGCCTGGGCCATGTCCTCCGGCTCGTGGATGGCGGTGTAGGCACGCTCCGCAGGCAGGATGCCATACCGCTCCCGGATGCCTTCCGGGATGATCTCCTCCGGCGCATCGCACACCGCCAGGGCCTGGCGGACAGCCTTCAGCACATTGGCATTGGACAGCCCGGCGGTCAGCGGATACACCGGCAGCACCCGACGGGTGGTCACCGGCTGGGAGTCCAGGGTTTCGTACACCGGATTGGTCATATTGTAGCCGATGAAATCCCCGGACACCGCGCCGTAGAAGTAATATTCCTTCCCATACTGGAGCTGCTCGGCGTAGCGGTTGTTGAAGAAAGTCAGATTGAGCCTGGCCGTGTGATCCGCCACCTGTACCTTGGTCAGATCCAGGCCCTTGCGGATGTGGCTGGTTCGGGGGGTGTTCATCACCATGGCCCGGAAGCAGGCCGGCACATCCGGCTGCAGCGACGAAATGGTCGCCAGCTTCGTCCGATCCTCATACCCCCGGGGAAAATGGCAGATCAGATCCTCCAGGGTGAAAATATTCAGTTGGGCAAAGAGCTTCGCCTTCGCCGGGCCAATGCCCCGAAGGATCGTAATGGGGTCCGACAAACGGGCCATAGAATCCCCCTTTCTGTGGATTAAAAGCGGTAAATTGGAGTTTATCGGGCTGCTGAATCATCCTCTGTAGGGCGGAGGCATGCCCACGCCCTACAATATATTTTCAAACACCCCTACATATATTTTACGAACAACGCTGTGTTCGAGCGTGGTGCTCCGCGCAGCGAATCCAAAATCCCAATGATTGCCGGTGGCAATCATACCGATACAAATTGAACTCGCATGGCAGCTATAAACGCACCTGCGCACGAATTGTCAGCGGCGACTCGCCGCCAAACTCCAATTTGACTTCTTCTATATTCTATATATTATAGGCTCCCCCCTGGGAAAAGGCAATAAAAAACACCATCGGGAACCATCCCAATGGCAGATTCACAGGGTATCGGCGCTCTGATGGGCCTGAAAAACCCCTGCGGCATGGTTCGCCTGCAGGGGATATTTTCAGAGAACTCAGTCTCAGGCCAGCTTGTTCAGCTTCAGGGTCATGGCGCTCTTCTTGCGGGAAGCGTTATTCTTGTGCAGAATACCCTTCTGGACGGCCTTGTCAACCAGGACAACAGCGTTCTTGTAAGCAACCTCGGCAACAGCCTTGTCGCCGGTCTCCAGAGCAGCCTCATACTTCTTCAGCATGGTCTTCAGCTCGGACTTGTTGGCCTTGTTCTTCTCATAAGCGATCTTGGAAGAAATGACATCCTTCTTGGAGGACTTGATGTTGGGCATGGATTTCCACCTCCTGTTCCCGAAAAATACAAGGGGCATAAAAACCCCTTATGCAGAAACACATTATAGCGCACCCTTTCCATAAAATCAATCCCTTTTTTCAAAAAAATTCCGGAAAAATTCCCGGACAGCGCCACTCTGCCCGGGGCAGGATTTCCGGAACCGCTGTCAAGGGGTATTTTCCACAAAATCAGCCCCTTCCCTTTGTGTCCCGGAAAACCATTGAGAAATTGCACAATTTGTCGTTTTCCGTCTTTTTGATTTATGTAAACCTTCTGTGCATACACGTCCCCTTTTTCCACAGCAGGGGGTGTGGATAACCCATGTGGACAACTATGTGGATAATGTGGAAAACGCTTTGTTTTCAACAGTTATTTCGCTCCGGCAGTTTTCCCCAGGCCCCTGGCAGTTCCTGCATATCCCGGTGCATATCTGGCAGGTCAGACCGATCCCGGACGAATTACGTCACTCTCTCCCGGAAGCGGATTTCCCGGAAAACAGGGGTCAATGGTTTCAATTTGTCGGTAATTTCTCCCCATCGGCCCCGGGTGTACCAGGGGGTCCCGGGAGAATTTTTGTTGATTTGCCACAAATCTTTTCCGAATCAAAAATTTCCCTGGGGAAATACTAAAGCCCGTGACAACTTTCACATCACGGAGGAACAACTATGCAGGGAAAAGTAGAGATCTGCGGCATCAACACAGCCCATCTGAAGCTTCTGACCCCGGAGGAAATGGACACGCTGCTCCGCAGGAGCCGGGACGGGGATCTCTCCGCCCGGGAAACCCTCATTGAGGGGAATCTGCGGCTGGTTCTGTCGGTGATCCAGCGCTTCGACCGCCGGGGTGAAAGTCCCGACGACCTTTTTCAGGTGGGGTGCATCGGTCTGCTGAAGGCCATCGCCAATTTCGACCCGGACAAGCAGGTGCGCTTTTCCACCTACGGCGTGCCCATGATCGCCGGGGAGATCCGGCGCTACCTCCGGGACAACGCCCCCCTCCGGGTATCCCGTTCCCTTCGGGACACGGCCTACCGGGTGCTTCAGTGCAAGGAGGCCATGACCCGTACCCTGGGCCGGGAGCCCACCATCGGCCAGATTTCCACGGAGCTGGGCATTCCGGAGAGCGACATCCACATTGCCCTGGAGGCAGTCTGCGCCCCGGTGAGTCTTTACGATCCGGTCTATTCCGACGGCGGCGACCCCCTCACCGTTATGGATCAGGTCCGGGACACCAAGAACAACGAGGACGGCTGGATGGAGCGGCTGACCCTCCGGGAGGGCTTCCGCCGGCTGGGAGACCGGGAAAAGGAAATCCTGATCCTGCGCTTTTACGACAGCCGGACCCAAATGGATGTCGCGAAGCGCCTGAACATCTCCCAGGCCCAGGTGTCCAGACTGGAGAAGGGCGCCATCAGCTCTTTGCGCAGATATATTTCCGTCCCGGCCCAGTAAACGCGGAATGATGTGGGCATATTGGAGTTTGGCGGCGAGTCGCCGCTGACAATTCGTGCGCAGGTGCGTTTACAGTTGCCCTGCGAGTTCAATTTGTATCGGTATGATTGCCACCGGCAATCATTGGGATTTTGGATTCGCTGCGCGGAGCACCACGCTCGACAACGGCATGGACAGTCAAATTGGAGTTTGTAGGGGTGTTTCGATGATATCGTAGGGGACGGCGTCCTCGACGTCCCGACCCAAAATCCGACCTCGATGGGCGGATTTTGGGAAATATGGTGTGGTTACGAGGCAGCAATCGGAGATTGCCGAGTGGGTCGTCGAGGACGCCGACCCCTACGATGGGTTATTCCACGCTCTACTACAAACTCCAATTTGACTACCAATGCCGTGTTCGAGCGGTTTCTGCTTGCATGGCGTTTTCCGGTGCAATAACGCACGCATTGCCCGTGGGGGCATCCCCACAAACTCCAATCTGCCTTTCTCTGGCATACCGGTCTCCTCCGCCGCATATTCTTTCCCAAATCCATGGGAGGTGGTCTGTGTGGGGATGCGTATAACGGATCTGCACTGCAAGGAGGTGGTCTGCATCAGCGACGGGAGCCGGCTGGGATATGTGTCGGATGTGGAGGTTGAGGTGCCCGAGGGCCGGGTCTGCGCCATCGTGGTGCCGGGCAAATGCCGGTTCTGGGGGCTGTTCGGCCATGTGGACGATTATGTGATCCCCTGGCGGTGCATCTGCCGCATCGGGGACGACATCATCCTGGTGGACTGCAAGCTCTCTGACTGCCGGGTTCCCCGGCCCAAGCCCGGCTGGTTCGGCTGACGAAAAACACCCGGGTAAGGGGATAAAATTTTGTTTGTATTTCCCTGCATAAATCCAGAATTTTTTGGAAATAGTACTTGAAAAATCCCATGAGCTGCGCTATAATGGTTCGGCGTGGGATTTTCCACGACAATTTTAACGCCACACACCCGGTGATCGCTTCCTCAAGTGCCGGAATTCCGGAGGGGACTCTAGCGAGATGATCGGGGTGGAGGAAAAACAAAACAAAAGGAGAAAATTACTATGGCAGTCGTATCCATGAAGCAGCTGCTGGAGGCTGGCGTCCACTTCGGTCACCAGACCCGCCGCTGGAACCCCAAAATGGCCCCCTACATCTACACCGAGCGCAACGGTATCTACATCATTGACCTGCAGAAGACCGTGAAGAAGCTGGAGGAGGCTTACTCTTTCGTCCGTGAGACCTCCGCCAACGGCGGCAACGTGCTGTTCGTCGGCACCAAGAAGCAGGCTCAGGACGCCATCAAGGAAGAGGCAGCCCGCTGCGGCGGCTACTACGTCAACTCCCGTTGGCTGGGTGGCATGCTGACCAACTTCCGCACCATGCGTTCCCGTATTGACCGTCTGACCCAGCTGAAGAAGATGGAAGAGGACGGCACCTTCGCTATGCTGCCCAAGAAGGAAGTCATCAAGCACCAGGGCGAGATCGCCAAGCTGGAGAAGTACCTGGGCGGCGTCAAGGAGATGAAGAAGCTGCCCGCAGCTCTGTTCATCGTTGACCCCCG
>JAFVMW010000061.1 GCA_017506735.1 Oscillospiraceae bacterium
CAGCCTGACACTCACCGGCCTAAATTGCACCAGAATGCGTTCTCCTTCTAGGTGGGCGGCAGCCCACCGTTGTCGTCGGCCTTTTCTGGCACAATTTATCCTCGCTGAGTATCTAGGCCGTTTTATCAAGAATTAGTATCACCCCTCCGCCCAGTGTGCGCACTGGGCACCTCCCCTCAAAGGGGAGGCTTTGGGCTATACAAATTCCAATTTGACACCCCGACACAGAAAAGAGAGATCGTTATGGAACATCTATTCATCATCAACCCTGCCGCAGGCAAGGTGGACAAGACCACGGAATATTCCGCACTGATCAGGACGCTGTGCGAAAGAAAGGGCCTTACCTACCGGATCGCCCACTCCCAGGCCCCCGGTGACATTACCCGGATCGCCCGGGAGGCTGCCCAGACCGGCAAGGAGCTGCGGATCTACGCCTGCGGCGGCGACGGAACTCTGAACGAGGCGGTCAACGGCGTGGCAGGCTACCCCAACGCCGCCGTCACCTGCTATGTGGCCGGCTCCGGCAACGATTTTGTGAAGATTTTCTCCCAGCCCGATGCCTTCCGGAGTCTGGAGCGGCTGCTGGATGCGGAGGAAGCGGAATTCGATCTCATCGACTGCAACGGCAGCTACGCTCTGAACATCTGCTGCGTGGGTCTGGATGCCCGGGTGGGCAACAAGATGGCGGAATTCAAGCGGCTCCCCGGCGTGTCCGGCTCCGGCGCTTACATTCTGTCCACCGGCGTGAATCTGATGAAGGGCATTTCCGAGCATTATGTCATCGAGGTGAACGGTGAGCGCATCGACGACCGGCAGACCATGATCTGCATCGCCAACGCCCGTTGGTACGGCGGCGGCTTCCACGCGGTCCCTGACGCGGACCCTGCCGACGGCCTGCTGGATGTGCTGATCGTGAAAAAGCTGAACCTGTTCCAGGTCGCCGGTGTCATCGGCAAGTACAAGGAAGGCAGATATAAGGAAGTCCCCCACCTGGTGCGCCACATCCGCACCGATGCCATCCGTGTTATCTGCGACGGGGAAACCCCTCTGAACCTGGACGGCGAAATCGTCCCTGCCAAGGTGGCCGACTGTAGGATCTCCCCCCATAAGCTCCGCTTCTTCTACCCCAAGGGACTTACATACTAAAATGCAGCACCCCCCGAACCAACGGTTCGGGGGGTGTTATGGATAGAGATGTTCAAATTGGAGTTTGGCGAGCCAAGGCCCTCCCCTTTGGGGAGGGTGCCCCAGTGCGCACACTGGGGTGGGAGAGGTTGGTATAACATACCATTTATATGAAACTATCAGAAAAACGGAAGGCTTTTCACCTCTTCCGACCTCGCTTACGCTCGGCCACCTTCCCCAAAGGGGAAGGCATTTTGGCTCGCCAAGCTCCATTTTTACATTCCAGCCATCAGGTCGCAGATGCCGTTCAGGATATACTTGGGCCGATAGGGGAAATTGTCCACATCCTCCCGGGTGGTGACGCCGCTGAGGACCAGCAGGGTGTCCACATTGGACTCGATGCCGGCGATGATGTCCGTGTCCATCCGGTCGCCGATGAATACGATTTCGCTGGAATGGCAGCCCAGCAGGCCCAGGCCCTGCCGCAGCATCAGAGGATTGGGCTTGCCCACGAAGTAGGCCTTTTTACCGGTGGCGATTTCAATGGGAGCGATCAGACTGCCGGTGGCGGGCATGACGCCCTTTTCCGTCACGCCGATGTGATCCGGATTGGCACCGATGAGCTTTGCGCCCTTGTTCACCAGCTCAATGGCCTTCTCGATCTTCTCGAAGCAGTAGGTACGGGTCTCGCCCAGCACCACATACTCCGGGTTCACGTCGTTCATGTAGATGCCCAGGTCATACATGGCCTTGGTCAGCGACGGCTCGCCGATGACATAGGCGGTGCAGCCCGGGGCCTGGGAATTGAGGAATTCGGCGGTGGCCATGGCGCTGGTGTAGAAGTGGTCGGGGGATACCTGCAAACCCATCCGGGCCAGCTTCATGCTCAGCTCCTGGGGGGTGCGCTCGGGGCTGTTGGTCAGGAAAATGAATTTCTTGTCGTTTGCCATCATCCAGTTGATGAATTCCGGCACGCCGGGCAGTACCTTGCTGCCCCGGTAGATCACGCCGTCCATATCGCAGATAAAGCCGGACTTGCCAAGGATGTTTTTCAGGGTCTGTTCCATGATATTCCCTCCGGATCGTATTTTTTGGTTTCTGAACCTATGGTATCACGCCCGGGAGGGTTTGACAATCCTTTTCCATTCGATACAGGCAAATTACGACTCGCCGCATTTGAAAGGCGCACCCGTGGATTGGGTGCGCCTTTGTATCACTTCCGCAGGGCGGAGCTGGTATTCAGAATCAGCGTGGAGTAGAGGAACAGAACCTCCGCACCCTCAAAGTCCACGAACTGGCCCACCATGGCAGGGTTGATATACCGGGTATCCACCAGGGTGATCTTGCTGTAGGAACGGGACAGCAGGGGGGCGATGGAGCTGCCGAAGGAATCCCGGAACAGCACCAGATGGCGGTCAGAGGCTGCGTTGGGGTTCTCCACCACCTGGATGGCCACGTTGCCGGAGAGGAAGGATTCGTAGGGGTCCTTGCTGGAGAGCTTCTGCTCGTTGTAGACGGTGGTGAAGGTGCCGTTGTCCAGAATCTGAACCTGCACATTCTCCAGACCCTCCCAGGTCATCCACTTCAGCTCCTCTGCAGGCATGGGCAGGGCGGCCTGACCGTAGTACACGCCGTAGAACCGGTCGGTGGCGGTCTTTTCCACGTAATCCGTGGGGATTTCCAGCCCCATGATCTGACCCAGCTTCTCCATCACTGGCAGCAGCTTCTCCTGCCGCCAGTGGGTGTCGGTGCGGTAATAGGACTCCATGGTCAGGCAGTCGGTGATGTCGATGAACTCCGCGAAGTCAAGCTCCTGGGCCAGCTTCTCAAACAGCGCATCGTAGTCCATGGAAAGAACGCCGGCATCCTCTGCCATGTAGTAGCTCTTGTCCGGCACCGCCAGGAAGTAAATGTCCTCCACGTCGCCAAGGTACATCTCATACAGGTCATGGAACCGGTCAATGGCGAAGTCCACAGAGGTGTCCTTCAGAGGATACTCCATCTTTGCGGCATAGCCGTCGTGGAGGTAAATGCCGTTGTTGTCCTTCTGCCCCAGGCCGTAGTAGGTCAGCCAGGCGTTCAGGGTCCGCCAGGAATCCCGGAGGGGGAACTGATCCACGGCGTAGTCAGCGAAATCCTTCATAAACCGGCCGGAGAGGACGGTTTTCACGGAAAACTCCGGAAACTGCTCCAGAGGACGGCGCTCGGAATCCGAGGAGGCATCGGCAGGCTTGAGCCATGCGTAGCCCGTCAGGCCGATCCACAGGGCCAGAACCAGAATGAGAGAAATATACTTTTTCATGGTCAAACCTCCTTAGAACCGGAAATACAGGAAGGGGTTGAAGCTGCCGTCCACCAGGGAAGCGGTGCAGAGCAGCAGCAGGATGATCATTGCCAGGGTTTCCAGCACCTGGTTGTTGACCTTCAGTGCCGCCTGCTTCACCACAGGCAGTGCGCCTACAATGGCAAACAGGAACACGGAAAGGTAGCTGCGCAGGTAGTAGAGGGTGGCATCGGTCACCAGGGGCACGCCGCCCAGACCCAGCATACCGCCCATGTCGCCCAGGGCCTGGGTCATGTCCGCGGCGTTGAACAGCACGAAGCTGAAGGCAATGAGGATCAGCACATAGGTATGCTTCGCCCAGTCGGGCAGCTTCTGCAGGGCAGGGACGAACTTCTCAATCAGCAGAAGTCCGGCGAACAGCAGGCCCCACAGCACGAAATTCCAGGCCGCGCCGTGCCACAGACCGGTGAACATCCAGACGAACAGGGTGTTGCGCAGCCACTTGGCCTTGCTGCACCGGCTGCCGCCCAGGGGGATGTACAGATAATCCCGGAACCAGCCGCCCAGGGTCATGTGCCACCGGCGCCAGAACTCCTGGATGGACTTGGAGATGAAGGGATAGTTGAAGTTCTCCAGGAAGTGGAAGCCGAAGATCCGGCCCAGGCCGATGGCCATGTCGGAATAGCCGGAGAAGTCAAAGTAGATGTGCAGGGAAAAGCCGATGGCATACAGCCAGTAGAACAGCACGCTCTTTTCGCCGCTTGCCCGGAAGGCCTCCACAAAGGCACCCAGCTGGTTGGCGATGAGGATTTTCTTGCCCAGACCCATGATAAACCGCCGCAGACCCAGCCGGAAATCCTCCATAGAGGTGGAGCGCTCCTTCAGCTCCCGGTTCACGTCGATGTAGCGGACAATGGGGCCGGCAATGAGCTGGGGGAACAGGGCGACATAAGCACCGAAGTCGATGGGGTTGCGCTGAGCTGCCACATTGCCCCGGTACACATCGATGGTGTAGCTGAGGATCTGGAAGGAATAGAAGCTGATGCCAATGGGCAGCAGGACCTTGGGCAGGGCAAAGCCGGTGCCGAAGATGGCGTTGACGTTCATCACGGCGAAGTCGGCGTATTTATAGTAGCCCAGCAGGCCCAGACAGGTAATCACCGACATGGTCAGCCACACCCGTTTCCAGCCTTGACTCTGGGCTTTGGCGATGCACAGGCCCCATACATAGTTGAGCAGGATGGAGGCGATCATCAGTGCCACATACTTGGGTTCGCCCCAGGCGTAGAATACCAGACTGCTCAGAAGCAGCCAGCAGTTGCGCAGCACCTTCGGCAGCAGAAAATACACCGCCACCACACAGGGCAGGAAGTAATAAAGAAATTCAATGCTGGAAAAAAGCATAATGTGTGTTCCTTTCCATAGTGAGTAATACCCCGGAATCCCTCCGGGTAAAAAGCCCATACCGGATGATTATAGTATAGCGTATTCCGGGGGAAAAGCCAATCCTTTTTGCAGAATTTGGCAAAGCTGAGGATAAAATCCAATGAAAACGGCCAGCCGCCGCCCGATGCAATTCAATTTTCCTACGAAAAAACACCGGACAGGTCTGCCCGGTGTTTTTGATGGGCGTTGCCCTTGATTACTTGATCACGGTGTCAACGGCGCCGCCGCAGACGGTGGTGAAGGCCTCCACGATCTGGTCGGAGGTGGTGCCGTGCTGGGGGTCCAGCATGATGAACAGGGCCAGGTCGCCGCAGACAACAGCCTGCTTCTCGGTGGCCTGAACGCAGACCCAGCGGGCCATGTCCATGTTGTCGAACATGAACTGAGCGGCCTCGGCAGCCTTCTCAGCGGACTCGGCACGGACCAGAGCCAGGTGGTAAGCCTGGGAACCCATCATGGGCATGGACACGGCAGCGTCAACGATGCCCTCCATGGAAGGCAGGGTGGTCAGGTAGGTGAACATCTCAGCGTCAGCCAGAGCACCCTCAGTGGTCTCAGTGACCAGGCCCAGCTCAACGGTGACGTTGGCGTAAATGCTGTCGATCAGCTCAGCGGTGGTGCCGGCAGGAGCGGTGACAGCAGGAGCGGCGGGAGCGGTGGTTTCGGGGGCGGTGCTGCCACAGGCAGCCAGGCAGCTCATGGACAGAACCAGAGCCAGAACCAGTGCGATTTTCTTCATAACAGTATACTCCTTTTTGATCAATCAAAATATGTGAGGTTACTTTTCTTTTCTCTTTTTTGCGATTGCGTACCAGACAGCCACGGCAATGACACCGGCGGCAAAACCGCTCAAGTCAAGCCACACATCCAGCAGGCTGGAGGAACGGCCCAGTACAAAAATTTGAATGGTTTCGTCGATGCAGGCGGCGATCAGTCCAAAGGACACAAGACCGAAGGTCAGCAGCTTTTCAGATTTCAACCGCTGGGCGGCACTCAGGACACCCAGAAGGAAGAACTCCGAAAAGTGGGCCAGCTTTCGCAGGAAGCCATGGTGGGCGCCGCCAGCGAAGAAGGGAATGAATTCTCCCAGCCACGCAAGCACGCCTTTGCTCACTCCGCTGGACTCCTTTGCGGTCATCAGGGAATTGCCCCAGATGAAGCACAGCAGGCCGAGGATCAGCAGGTTCAGCAGCCAAATCCATTTTTTTCTGCTCATGCCAGAACCCCCAGATGCTCCAGCAGGATCTTCAGACCCAGGCCGATGAGGATCAGACCGCCGGCGATCTGGGCCTTCTTCTCAAAGGCACCGCCGAACACACTGCCGAGCTTCACGCCGAAGGCGGAGGTGGTGAAGGTGGTCAGGCCAATCAGGGCAATGGACAGCCAGATGTTCACACCGCCGGCCATGGCCAGGGAAATGCCCACCGCCAGAGCATCGATGCTGGTGGCCACCGCCATGACGAACATGGTCTTGACGGACAGATCCGCGTTGTGATCCTCGCAGCAGCAGTCGCATTCGGAGCTGAAGGCCTCCTTGAGCATATTCACGCCCAAAAGTCCCAGCAGTCCGAAGGCCACCCAGTGATCCACAGACTCAATGGCTTCAGCAAACAGGGTGCCCAGATAAAAGCCGATGAGAGGCATCAGAGCCTGAAAGCCGCCGAACCAGCCGCCCACGGTGATCATGCCCTTGAGGTCTGCCTTCTGCATGGCAAGGCCCTTGCAGATGGAGACAGCGAAAGCATCCATACTCACGCCGATGGCCAGAACGAACAGTGCCGTGAAACCCATAAAAAAATACCTCCAGACCAGTTCGGCCCGAGGCATACGCGCAAGGGCGTAGACCGAGCCTGCATCACGCAAGTCTCGTCAATTAAGACACGCCAGGGATACCTCCCATGCTGTTGACGTGCCCCGCAGTGCGGCGACTACTCCCTTAACACGGGGTAGTTTATCAGAGAATAAAGGAAAAGTCAAGGGAAAATCCAACTTTATTTGTGAATAAATTGAAAATCCACCGACCCGTTGGAATCGGTGGATTTGTAGATTGTTTTGATAAAACAGCGCGATAAATTGAAGTTTGGCGGCGAGCGTGGAATAACCCATCGTAGGGGTCGGCGTCCTCGACGACCCGCTCGGCAATCTCCGATTGCCGCCTCGTAACCACACCGTATTTCCCAAAATCCGCCCATCGAGGTCGGATTTTGGGTCGGGACGTCGAGGACGCCG
>JAFVMW010000104.1 GCA_017506735.1 Oscillospiraceae bacterium
AGTATCCGATTCCAGTAAACAAACGAATCCAGAAATACAAGGCTCGCTATGCGGCCTAAACAAAACAGCTGCCACCATGACGGCAGCAGCTGCTTGCTATTTTTAGTTATTTTCCCGGTCTACTTGACAAGGGGCGGTTCATTCCGGGTGCGTTTTTGATTCCGATTCAGTCCAGGGCTGTTTCGATGGTCATAACCTCCTGGAGTGTCTTGCCCAGGGTGTAGAAGAACACATTGTCCCGGGCAGGATTGAGCTGGCCCACCTGGCCGCGCTTGGCGTAGACACCGTAGGTCCGGAACAGTACCGGCACCAGCTGGCCGTCTGCCTGAATGAGCTGATGGAGGCCGTAGAAATTACCGCTGTTTTCCAGGGCTTCCGTGGCCATGGAGTAGCAGGAAGCATCGTCCAGATCCGCATAGCTCAGTGCGCCGTAGGGGGCGAAGAACTGGCTGAGATCCATGGTGGGAGACAGCTTGGTCTGACCCAGGTAGAGATCATATTCATCGGTGGTCAGCTTCTGCTTATAGTAGGGCGTGGACCAGTCCTCCAGAGTGACGACCAGACCTGCCTCCTCCAGCATATCGACGATCATTCTGGCGGCCTGAACCCGAACAGAGTCGGACTTGTTGACCAGAAGCACCACCTCAGAGCCCAGAAGGCCCTCTTCCTTGACGGCCTGCCGGAATTTTTCCGGGGCATAGGTTCCCTGAGCACCCAGTCCACGGTCAAAGAAGGGAGAGTTGGGCGACACCGCCAGGGTGGTGGTCATACCGAAGCCGTTATAGCATTTCTGCAGAATGGAGGTCCGGTCGATGGCATAGGTCAGAGCCGCACGGACCTTGTCGTTGGAAAAGACCTTGCTTTCTGTGTTGCAGCACAGAAAAACCAGCAAACCCGATTCGATTTCCCACAGCTCATAGTCGCAGCGATACTCCGCGTAGCTGGCAGCGCCGGGATCGGAGATGGACAGTCCCAGGTCAGAAAACTCAAATTCATCCCGGATCTGGGCGGCATTTTCTGCCGGGAACAGCGGGATGGACACATCGCGGATGGGCAGTTCTGCCTTGCACCACCAGTTGCCCCGAAGCTGGAGGGTCAGTCCGGCCGCGGTGTTGGTGATGGCATAGGGGCCGGTACCCACGGGAGTGGGCAGCTCCACCTGACTTGCCTTGACGATGGGGATATCCAGCAGCAGGGGCAGATTCTCATAGGGAATGTCCGTTTCTATGAGGATGGCGCTTTCGCTGACGACTCTGATCTCATCAATCTTGTCAAAGCGGCCTTCGTAGATGTCCGATTCCCGGGCATACTCCAGACTGGCAACCACATCCTCCGCCCGGAGGTAGGTGCCGTCGGAGAAGGTGGCATCCTCCAGATAGAAGGTGAACTCTGTCAGATCCTCGGACACGGTAAACCGCTCGCAGAGAATGGGGACGGCATTGTAGTTTCTGTCCACGCTGAACAGTCCCTGGTAAAGCAGAGAAAACAGCATCCGGTTGTTCAGCGCGTTGCAAAGATAGGGGTTGAAGCCCTGGTCGGCATAATAGGCCAGGGTGTAGAACCGGCTCTGCTCCTGGTCCAGTCCCGGCGCCTCCTGGGTCTGCTCTGTCGGCAGGACCGCATCCGCCAGACCGTTTCCGGTGGGAATATAGCCCTGCCCGGATTCGCATCCGGCAAAAATCGGAAGCAGCAGGGCAAGCACCAGCGCAATTGCGATTTTTTTCATGTTACTTTCCTCCCTGGCAGCGGATCAGTCCAGCCTGGGAACCACGGCTGCCTCCGGTGATCCGGTGGGACCAGAACCGATCCGGACGGCAGGCGGTGCATTCACAGCTGACATCAATGTAACGGACACCGGCACGCTGAAGCAATGCCCGGTTCACGCCCTTCAGATCCACCCGGTATTTTTCTCCCACGGTGCGGATATATTCTCCGCTCTCCTGCCCCAGAAGGGCCCGGACCGCGTCGGGCACGTCCCGGTCCGTTTCAAAGCAGCAGAATCCGATGTTGGGGCCGATGGCGGCCCGGATGTTTTCCGGTTTGCAGCCATAGGCAGCGACCATGGCCCGGACGGCCTTGCCTGCGATGTCCGCCACAGTTCCGCGCCAGCCTGCATGGACCGCGCCCACCGCGCCGGTGACGGGGTCATGGAGCAGGATGGGGGTACAGTCGGCGGTAAAGGCCGCCAGGGTCAATCCGGGGACATTGGTGATCAGGCCGTCGCATTCCGGCTCCACAGGTCGGAACAGTCCCTCTCCGGCGTTGGTTTCGTCCACAATCCGGACAATGTCTGTATGGGTCTGACGGGTGAACACCAGTTCCTCCGGACGGAAGCCCACGGCATCGCCCAGGATGCGGTAGTTCTCCATCAGATTTTCCCTGGTATCCCCCCGGTGAATGCCCAGATTCAGACTGGCGAGGCATCCGGTGCTGACACCGCCCAGCCGGGTGGTGAAGCAGTGCGGAACCGAGATGGAATCCGCGGTCAGATATTCAAGATTTCCATTTTTTTGATTGCGAAATGCCATTTCTTTTCTCCTGATGTTTCAGTTTTTTCGAAAAATCTGCATTCAGCATTCATCATTCTGCATTTTTCCCGGCGGCAATGTCCTTGGCCCGGCAGCACTTTTTGTATTTCTTGCCGCTGCCGCAGGGGCAGGGATCGTTGGGGCCCACCTTGGTGGCAGCGGTGCGGACGGGCTTGGGTTTTACAATGCTGTCGGCAGTGCCTACGGCGCTGGTTTCCTTGGCGACCTTCACGCGCTTGACCTCCTGCTGGGGGCGAATCCGGGCCAGGAACAGGCGGCGGACCGTCTCCTCCTGGATGGCGTGGACGGTGGCTTCGAACATGGCATAGCCCTGCTCCTTATACTCGGTGACGGGGTCATGCTGACCGTAGGCACGGAGGCCGATGCCCTGCTTCAGCTCGTCCATGGCATCGATGTGATCCATCCAGTATTCATCCACCACCCGGAGCATAACGACACGCTCCAGCTCACGCATGACAGTTTCGCCGAAGGCCTTCTCCCGAAGGGCATAGCCCTGGGCAGCTTTCTCATAAAGCAGCTCTGCCAGGTCGCCGGGCTTCATGGCGGCCAGCTCCTCATCGGAAAGCACCACGGCACCGGCAGGGAAATAAATGTTCTCCATCCGCTTCAGCAGGGCATTCAGCTCCTCCTGATTGGAGATGCCTCCCAGCTCCGCGGTGACTGTGGCCACCAGGCCCTCCACCACACGGCGGAGGTTGTTGAGCATGGTCTGGCTCAGATTCTCACCGTCCAGAACCTTCCGGCGCTGTTCATAGATGATTTCACGCTGGGTGTTCATCACGTCGTCGTACTCCAGGACGCTCTTTCTGGACCGGAAATTCCGGCTTTCCACGCTCTTCTGGGCGTTTTCCACCGCGCCGGACAAAATCTTCTGGTCGATGGGGGTGTCCTCATCCAGGCCAAGGGTATCCATCAGGCTCATCACCCGGTCGGCGGAGAACAGACGCATCAGATCGTCCTCCATGCTCAGATAGAAGCGGCTTTCGCCGGGGTCGCCCTGACGGCCGGCACGACCCCGGAGCTGATTGTCGATTCGGCGGGACTCATGGCGTTCGGTGCCGATGATGCACAGACCGCCTGCGGCCCGAACCTTCTCGGCGTACTGGGCGATCTGATCCCGGTACTGCTCAAGCAGGGCCTCATACTTTGCCCGGACTGCCAGAATCTCGGGGTCGGTGGTTTCGGCGTAGGAATTGGCCTCCCGGAGCAGCTCCTCGGGGATCTCCTGCTTGCGCAGATCGTTCATGGCCATGTATTCCGCGTTGCCGCCCAGCATAATGTCCGTACCACGGCCTGCCATGTTGGTGGCGATGGTGACGGCACCGTACCAGCCGGCCTGGGCCACGATCTGGGCTTCCATTTCGTGGTACTTGGCGTTCAGCACGTTATGGGGGATGCCCTCCCGCTTCAGAAGCTTGGAGAGAATTTCGCTCTTTTCAATGGAGATGGTGCCAACCAGCACAGGCTGACCCTTGGCATGGCACTCCTTGACCTGGCGGACGATGGCACGGAATTTGCCTGCCTCGGTCTTGTAGACCACATCGGGCAGATCCTTACGGATCACGGGACGGTTGGTGGGAATTTCCACCACGTCCAGGTGGTAGATGGCGGCGAATTCCTCTTCTTCCGTCAGAGCGGTGCCGGTCATGCCGGAGAGCTTATTATACAGGCGGAAGAAATTCTGGAAGGTGATGGTGGCCAGGGTCTTGCTTTCGCCGGCCACCTTCACGCCCTCCTTGGCTTCGATGGCCTGGTGGAGGCCCTCGTTATAGCGTCTGCCGTACATCAGACGGCCGGTGAATTCATCGACAATGATGATCTGACCGTCCTTCACCACATAGTCGATATCCTTTTTCATCAAACCCCGAGCCTTCATGGCCTGGTTCAGGTGGTGGTTCAGCTCGCCGTGATCCGGGTCTGCCAGGTTCTCCACGCCGAAGTGGCGCTCGGCCTTGGCGATGCCGGAGGCGGTGAGGCTGACGGTGCGGCTTTTCTCGTCCACGAAGTAATCGCAGTCGTAATCATCATGGACTTCCTTGTCCTCGGTCTTGGCGAAAACCTTTTTGCGCAGGGTGGAGACGAAGTGGTCTGCCAGCTCATAGAGCTTGGAGGAATCCTCACCTTTGCCGGAGATGATCAGAGGGGTACGGGCTTCGTCCACCAGGATGGAGTCCACCTCATCCACGATGGCGAAGTTATGGCCGCGCTGAACCAGCTCCTCCTTGTAGATGGACATATTGTCCCGGAGGTAGTCAAAGCCCAGCTCGTTGTTGGTGCAGTAGGTGATATCGGCGGCGTAGGCGTCCTTCCGCTCCCTGGGCATCATGCCGGGGACGATCAGGCCAACAGTCAGACCCATATAGCGGTAGACCTTGCCCATCCACTCAGAGTCACGCCGGGCCAGGTAATCGTTGACGGTGACCACGTGGACACCCCGGCCGGTGAGGGCATTCAGGTAGCAGGGCAGGATGGCAACCAGGGTCTTGCCTTCGCCGGTTTTCATCTCGGCGATGCGGCCCTGGTGCAGGATGATGCCGCCAATGAGCTGGACGGGGTAAGGCTTCATGCCCAGCACACGCCAGGCGGCCTCCCGGATGGCGGCAAACGCCTCGGGCAGCAGGTCGTCCAGGGTTTCACCGTTTTCAAGCCGGCCCTTAAACTCGGCGGTCTTGCCCCGGAGGGCTTCCTCGGACAGCGCGGCATACTCGCCCTCCAGGCTGAGGATCCTGTCCACAGTAGGCTGGAGCTTCTTGACCTCACGCTGGGAACGGGTGCCGAAAATTTTATCAAATAATCCCATTTGGTATTCTCCTTCAAATTCATTTTGCGCCGAATGCGCATAAGAAACCATTATCAAGCATTATAGCATACATTTGTAAAAAAGAATAGAGAAAATGTGAACAATAAACAACAAACACCCGGTTCGCTTTTTCGAACCGGGTGTAGTTTTCAGTAGATCCAGGCAGAGGGGATCAGGAAGGTATAGGGCGCGGTGGCGACGGCCAGGATCAGCGACAGCTTTTTGCGCAGGGGCTTTTCACATTTGCGGAAGGTAATGAAGTAGTTGAACACAAAGATCAATCCCCCTGCCAGAGCCACACCGGGTACCGTCAGAAGGGGGGAATCTCCGTAAATTCCGCCCAGCTCCAGCAGCACGCCGCCCCACATGGGGATGGCTGCCAGAATGTCCGACAGGAAGCCGAACAGGAACACCGGCAGAATGTGCCGCTTGTACAGCCCCTTCGGGTCCTCCGCCTTCAGCCTTTTCGCCGCCAGGAACAGCACCAGTGAATCAATGATAAAGTTCCCGGGAATCACGATCCACCAGATCATGGGCAGGGTCACCAGCATCCAGACGGGAAACAGGACATTGTAAACTCTTACATCCTTCTTCATATTAAAATTCCCCCGCGTCGTACATCACGGCACTCAGAGCGCACAGCGGCGCGGTTTCACACCGGAGAATCCGTTTTCCCAGGGTGCAGACCTGCCAGCCGGCATCCATGGCATGGGCCACTTCCTTTTCCTCCAGGCCACCTTCGGGGCCGGTGAGCAGGCTGACGGTTCTGTATTTCCTGGCAGACAGCGCCATCCGCAAGGTGGTGGCCTGCTCGTTCTCGTAGAACATCAGAGCCAGATCCCCTTCCCTGCCCTGCTTCAGGGCTTCCGCCAGACTGCCCAGCACCCGCACCTGGGGGATCACGCCCCGTCCAGACTGCTCAGCGGCGGAGGAAGCGATCTTCTGCCACCGCTCCAGTTTCTTTTTCAGGCTCTTTTCGTCGGGCCGGGACACACACCGGGCGCTGGGGAAGGCGATAATCTCCGCCGCGCCCAGCTCGGTGGCCTTCTGGATCACGTGCTCCAGCTTGTCCGCCTTGGGGAAGGCCAGATAGACACTGACCCGGACGGCAGCTTCGGTTTCGCTGGTTCTCCGCTCCAGAATCTCCACAACCGTTTCTTTCGCACCGGCTTCGGTGACGGCGCACAGACATTCACAGCCCTGGCCATCGCATACGAGCACCTGCTCCCCTTCCTTCAGACGAAGCACCTTGGCATGGGCGGCATTTTCGCCGGTTAATAATATGGTATCCCCGGTCATTTCTTCGGGGGTTACAAAGAATCTTGTCACAATCAGTCTCCTATTTTCAGTACTAAGGAAGCTCTGATTAAATCGGCAAGAGCAGATGGCGAGAGATTTTGGCCCAAATTGAAGTTTGGAAAGCGGAGGAATACTTTGTGTATTTCCCGGTTTTCAAACGGATAAGTTGGGTCAAAAGATCCGTCAGCTGCCGCAG
>JAFVMW010000062.1 GCA_017506735.1 Oscillospiraceae bacterium
CCGGGGGCTTTCCCCCCTCCGCCCCTTCGGGGCACCCCCCCTCGGGGGGGAGGCTCGGGGGGGGGGGGGGAGCATCACCGGAGGAGGTATCAAATGGACATTCTTTATCACGACCGGGATTACGCGGTCGTCCTGAAGCCCGTGGGCATGGACTCGGAGCATCAGGTGCCTGAGGAGCTGAAAACCGCTCTGGGGGGTGAAGTCTACCCCATCCATCGGCTGGATCTGAACGTGGGCGGCGTCATGGTCTACGCCCGGACAAAGGCCGCCGCTGCGGCTCTCAGCAAGGCCGTACAGGAGGGCACCCTGGTGAAGGAATACCGCTGCCTGGTTCACGGAACGCCTCCGGAGGGCGGCGTGCTGGAGGATTATCTCTTCAAGGACAGCCGGAAAAACAAGGTGTTCGTGGTCAAAAGGGAGCGCAAAGGCGTAAAAAAAGCCAGCCTGGAATTCACCCGGCTCACCTCCGGCGAAACCTCGCTGGTTCATGTGAAGCTCCACACCGGGCGGAGCCACCAGATCCGGGTGCAGTTTGCCAGCCGGGGCTTCCCTCTGGTGGGGGATCACAAGTACGGCTCCCGGGACGGCGCCGCCGCTCCCCTGCTCTATTCCTGCCGGATCACCTTCCCCTGGAAGGGGCAGCAGAAGGTCTTTGAAGCGTATCCCGAGTGGGGAATTGCATAATCATACACCGGCGGCAGGACCCTCTGCCGCCCTTTTTCTGTCGCATTGCTGTATATTTGGGGGTAATCCTTCCGGTTTTTTCACCATAGTATACAATTTTCTCCTTTTCTCCCCTTGCCATCCATCGCAATCCGTGCTATAATTATTTCGTATGCGACATATTATTGCGTATTTCACAACAGAACAATGGAGGCATAAACAATGGCAGTCAAAGCATCTGACAACATCAAGTATTACCAGAACGCCGGCGGCCCCACCATCACCACTGTGGCCCGTCCTGTGATCGAAGAAAATGGCCTGTATTTCAAGGACATTGACGGTTCCGGCACCGTTTCCCCCGTCAACGACTGGCGCAACGCCCCTGCTGACCGCGCCGCCGCCTACGTCAAGCAGATGACCGTGGACGAGAAAATCGCCCAGCTGTTCATCTCTGACTGGCGCATGGGCCCCAAGTACCCCTCCGCCCGTCTGAAGGGCCATGTGGCTGTGGCTGACGAGTCCGGCTGCGTGGATGAGGCCGAGGTCAACCAGAAGACCATCTTCGGCGAGCAGAAGCTCCCCGGCACCTCCACCCTGATCAAGGAGTGGTTCTCCCGTCACACCATTCTCCGTGAAAACGCTCAGCCCGAGGATCTGGCTGACTACCTGAACCAGCTCCAGGCCATCGCCGAAGAGTGTGAGCGCTTTGTTCCTGTACAGGCTGCCTCCAACTCCCGGAACGAGAACGGCGAGATCGTCTTTGGCATGAACGACGCCGGCGGCGTGTTCCCCACCTGGCCCGGCACCCTGGGCATCGCTGCCGCCATCAAGGGCGCAGGCATCGAGATCGCTGACCAGTGGGCAGAGGCCACCCGTCTGAGCTGGGAGGCCTGCAATCTGCGCAAGGGCTATATGTACATGGTGGACTGCATGACCGACCCCCGTTGGCAGCGTTCCTACGGCACCTTCGGTGAAGATCCTGCGCTGATCTGTGAAATTGCCGAGCACATCATCCCCAGAATCCAGGGCTCTGAAAACGGTGTCACCGACACCGGCGTTGCCGTCACCACCAAGCACTTCCCCGGCGGCGGCCCCCGTGAGAACGGCTTTGACCCCCATTACGCTGCCGGCCAGTGGAATGTCTACGCCACCCCCGGCTCCCTGCAGAAGTACCATATGCCCGGCTTCAAGTCTGCCGTCGCCAAGAATACCTCCTCCATCATGCCCTACTACTCCAAGCCTGCCGCCTCCAAGTCCAGCGTCCAGCAGGACTGCGAGGGCAAGGATGTCCGCTTTGATCCCTACGGCTTCGCCTACAACCGGGTGTTCATCCACGACATCCTCCGGGGCCAGATGGGCTTCAAGGGCTACATCAACTCCGACACCGGCATCGTCCACAACATGAAGTGGGGCGTTGAGATGCTGGATGAGCCCGAGCGCATCGGCTTCGCCGTCCGCAACTCCGGCGTGGATGTGATCTCCGGCCTGTATGACAACGCCTTCGGCCGGGAGTCCTACGACCGCGCCACCAACGGCTACTACGACACCCACCAGCTCCCCGAGGGCTTCACTCCCGACATGGTCACCTTGAATGACGAGGCTCTGGACCGGGCCGTCACCCGTACCCTGACCGAGATGTTCACCCTGGGTATGTTCGAGAACACCTACCGTGACGCCAAGAAGGCCAAGGAAATCGTCGCCACCCCCATCCACTGGGAGAACGCCGAGCGGGCACACCGCCAGTCCGTGGTTCTGCTGAAGAACGACGGCATCCTGCCCCTGACCGCTGATAAGACCGCAGGCAAGAAGGTCTACGCCGAGGCATTCAACAAGAATCCTGCCGCCGGCGAGGCTGCCACCAAGGCTCTGAAGGAAATGCTGGGCGAAGTGACTCTGGTGGAGGATTACCACGATGCCGACCTGGCCATCCTGTTCGTCAATCCCTCCTCCGGCGACTACTTCACCGCCACCAAGGGCTATCTGGAGCTGGACATCTGCGAGAACAAGGTGGTTCACGATGTGGATGATTTCTGCCGCCCCATGGCCGAAACCCACCTGGAGACCACGCTGACCGGCACCGGTAAGATCGCCGAGATCGCCGCTGCTGTCCACGCCAACGGCGGCAAGGTCATTGCCAACATCAACTTCCCCCTGGCATGGCTGGTGGGCAACGTGGAGCGCAATGTTGACGCTCTGACCGCAGGCTTCGAGACCTATCCTGCCGCTACCCTGGACGTGATGTTCGGCCGATTCAATCCCACCGGCAAGCTGCCCTTCACCCTGCCCAAGGGCGACGAGGTTCTGGCTGTCAACGCAGAGGGCGTCTGCATCTCCCCCAACGACGTTCCCGGCTACGACAAGGACCAGTACATGCCCCAGTGCATGAAGGACGAGAACGGCAAGGCCTACGCCTACCGTGACGCCGCAGGCAACTACTACGAGCTGAACTTCGGCCTGAGCTACTGATGGCATATCGCTTAACAAACAACGGTACCCCCCGGATTCGGGGGGTACTTTTCGACATGGACGGGGTGGTCATTGACACGGAGAAGCTCTACACCCGATTCTGGATGGAAGCGGCCCGGGAGCTGGGCTTTCCCATGACTCTGGAGCAGGCATTGCAGCTGCGAAGCCTGGGCAAGGCTCCTTCCCAGGCAAAATTCGACCAATTCTTCGGCCCAGGCAGGGCAGACTATACCACCATCCGCAGCCGCCGCATCGAACTGATGGATGCCTGGATCGCAGCCCATGGCGTGGAGGCAAAGCCGGGCATCCGGGAGCTGCTGGCCTTTCTGACGGAACGGAGCATCCCCCGGGCCATCACCAGCTCCTCCTCCATTCCCGTGATCCGGCGGCATCTGGGAAATCTGGGGCTGCTGGAGGGCTTCACTGCCCTGTGTTCCGGCAAGGATGTGCCCAGAGGAAAACCGGCACCGGACATCTACCTCCACGGCGCCCGGGTTCTGGGACTGAAGCCGGAGGAATGCCTGGCCATTGAGGACTCCCCTGCCGGAATTGAAGCCGCCTACCGGGCAGGCTGCCGGGCCGTTATCATCCCGGATCAGGATCAGCCCGGAGCGGATACTCTGGCAATGTGCCATGCCCAGGCCGATTCCCTGATGGATATTATCAGCTTAATCCAAAGATAATCAACAAGGCCACCCCGTCCGGGGTGGCCTTTACGCATTCAATTCCAGATGGCTTCCTCACCGGTGGCCCACTGGCCCCAGCGGCTTGCCCAGGATTCCACAAAGCAGGCAGTGTAGGGGATCTTCTTTTCTCTGCGGAGCCGGACGAAAAACGGGATTCTGGCCCAACCCAGAGAGATCAGCCCCACAATCAAATACAGCGGCCCCAGAACCAGGGACTGGACACAGTGGCCGTACTCATGGACCCGGACCTTGTGGGCATTGGGGACTTCCTCTCCTGGTGTGAAGATGAACAGCCCCAGGCTCATACCGCTCCGGGAATTCCAGTGGGTATCAATGGCACCGCGGTAGGTGGAGCGAGGGCAATCATGGACAGTTAGAAACACCAGAAAGCCCAACAGGGTCTGGAAAAACCCCCAGGTGCATTGGACAGCCACAAACAGGATCTTTTTCACCGGTTCCCCCTTATTTCAGCAGCTCCCCGGGAATCTCCTGAGCCATCCGTCTGTATCCGGCGGCACTGGGGTGGAGATGGTCGCCGGAATCGTACTCCGGCGCGAAGAAGTCCGGATTCTCTGGGTCCCGAAGGGCCTTGTCGAAGTCAATGCAGCCGTCGATG
This sequence comes from Oscillospiraceae bacterium, assembly GCA_017506735.1. GTDB lineage: Bacteria > Bacillota > Clostridia > Oscillospirales > Oscillospiraceae > Faecousia. The sequence continues at coordinate 4,432 of JAFVMW010000062.1, forward strand.
AGCTCGGTGGTGCGGATGAAGCGGTTGTAAGCGTGGCGCATATCCTGTCGGAAGGGGGCATCGGTGCGCCAGCCGCCCATGGGAAGCAGGGTGCCCACATAAACCCGATAGCCAAAGCTCCGGGCCTGAGCGATGTAGCTTTTCAGACCCTCAATCAGCTCGTCCACCGTGGGCAGATCGCTCATGGGCCGGAATTCGTTGACCTGTTCGCCTACAGGGTGGATGATGTCATTGATGCCCTGCTGGATGATTACCGTATCCGCACCGTCGGTGGGAACCTCATGGCTAAACCGCCTTGCGCCGCAGAGGCCGTAGGACTCGTAGGTCAGGCAGTCGTATTCCCGGAGTATCCGGGAGCCGGAGGTGGCCCGGCGGATGATGGCGGTATTGTGATACCCCTCATCCCTGCACCGGAGGGCCAGATCATCAGGCCAGTCCTGGGCGGTGATGGAGTCGCCGTAGCAGACGATGGCCCGTTTCTCCCGGTCGGTCAGAACGGTCACGTTGCTCAGGAAGTAGAACAGATGGGTGGAGCGGCTGGTACGGCTGGAAATGTTCTCGTTGGTGGTTTCGTCGCCGTTGGCGTACAGGCCCTGGCTCAGAGGGCCGCTGGCGTAGACCACACTGCGCATCAATGTAAAGCCGCCCAGGTAGAAGCTGACCTGGATCACATCTCCGGCCTTCAGCGTCAGCTTCAGAGGATCACTGACGGCCTTGCCACCTGCACGGATGGTGACAGGCCGGGCATTGCCGAAGCGGACGGGGTAGAATTTACCGTTGTGCAAAACTGTGGTCCGGGTCAGGGTCACGGATTCCGTACCGCAGTAATTGTCGAAGGTCAGCCGGATGGCCTTGCCCTCAAAGGGAATGTGGATGGGATAGCGGATGGTGATGTCCCGGGCGTAACGCTCCGGACGGTTCTCGGCCACGGACACAGCGTTGCCCCAGACGCTGACCCAATGCTCATGGAAATTCATAGCGGTTCTCTCCTCTTTCTCATACTGGGTCTATCATACGGCATAATGGCCAGAATTTCCAGTGGTTTTGAAGAAAAAACAGTACCTGTAATAAGGTAACGGAAAATAGAGATTAATACGAACTCTTAATAAAACAGCCTGACGCTCACCGGCCTAAATTGCACTAGAATGCGTTCTCCTCCCAGGTGGGCGACAGCCCACCGTCGTCGTCGGCCTTTTCTGGCACAATTTATCCTCGCTGAACATCTAGGCCGTTCTATCAAGAATTAGTATAACAGCGAGCTGCCGCTGACAGCCAGGGCCTTCGGAACCCTTATGATCCAACACCATTGGATACCGTCCGAACGGAACGCAGATCAAATGGCAAAATATTGCAGGGAAAGGGCATGCCCTTACCGACCATTTTCGCTTTGCAGCAAGGTATCACAAAGCGATTTATCGCTATAGTCATCCGGCCATTATTCAAACTGAAACAGGGTCGGCGAGGGCATGCCCTCTCCCTACACTTGGTTATTCCAGACATTCCTGCAAACCGCATTTTTTCACCACAAAAGCAAAAAAGCGCCCCGGCGAACCGGGGCGCTCTTATGTAGCTTAAATCAGATTGTTAAGAGACAACCGATTAGGCGATGCCCTTAGCAGCCTTCCACTCAGCCATCTTAGCACGGACATCCTTGTTGATGTTCCAGATGAAGGTGAAGCAGCAGAAGGAGCCGATGGCAGCGACCATGGGGAAGCCAACGACCATGGTCTTGATCCAGGCCTCAACAGAGGGAGCCTGGGTGCCGCCAGCCTTGGAGACAGCAGCGTCGAAGCCGATGGCAGCGATCATGATAACGGACAGGGAGGAAGCGATGGTGGAGCCCAGACGGCGGGACAGGGAGAAGAAGCCGTAGATGGTGCCCTCGTTACGCTTGCCGGTCAGGTACTCGTTGTAGTCGATGGACTCAGCGACCAGACCCCACTGCATCTGGACGGACATGGTGATAGCACCGTTGCCCAGAGACATCAGGATCAGGAAGACCCACTGGTTGAAGTTGGGAACCATCAGGATGTAGGCCAGAGTGCAACCACAGATGATAGCACCGCCCAGCAGGCAGGTACGGATGATGACAACCAGATCCCACTTCTTGGTCAGCAAGGGAGCAGCGGTCAGAATGCAGATGATCAGGATGGAGCCGATGGTGGAAGCGTAGCCCTGCAGAGCAACGTTCTTCATGACGTCGATGTACAGGTACTGAGCAGCACCGGAGCCCAGAGCCTGGACAGCGCAGATGCAGATGGAGTGCAGAACCAGAGCCAGGAATGCACGGTTCTTGGTGACGATGTTCAGGATGTCGGTCAGCTTGAACTTCTCAGCTTCCTTCTCCTCAGCGGTCTTCTCAACAACGGCAGCAGCAGCGCCCTTGTTGCGCTCCTCGGTCCATGCCCAGTGGATGAAGACAGTGACAGCCATCATAACTGCCAGAACAACAGCGGTCTTTGCGTAGCCGTCGTTGCCAACGCCCCAAACCTTCAGCAGGAAGGGAATGGTAGCGCCGCCGATCAGCTGGCAAGCGGTGGAGCCGAAGCCACGGGCGGAAGCCAGGGTAGCACGCTCCTGGTCGTTCTTAGCCATGTTGCCCAGCAGGGAGCCCATACCGATGTTCATCATGGTATAACCGGCCTCGAAGACGATCTTCAGGATGAAGGCTGCAGCCAGCATTGCAAAGCCGCCGCCCAGCATGGGGGGAACTACGTAGAAGGAGATGATGCCAACGAACATGATGGGGATGGATGCCAGGATCCAGGGACGGAACTTGTCTGCGCCGGGCTTAGCCTTGGCGAAGCAGATATCCATGATGGTGCCCATCAGGGGATCGTTCACGGTGTCCCAGATGTTCCAGACCAGCAGCATGGTGGCCAGGATGGCGGCGTTAACTTCCAGGTTAACCTGCAGGAAGCGGGACATGTTCATGGAAACCATGTACAGACCGAAGCAACCGCCGCAGTCGCCAGCGCCGTAGCCAATGATGTGCTTCAGCGTCAGCTTGTCAGATTTGACTTTTGCCATTGTTTTTATTCCTCCAATTCTTTTTTGCGGGAGCCTCTCGGTTCGCCACATTTGTCAAGGGTATTTTAACAAAATATGAACATAAAAGACATTGCAAATTCAGCATTGAACATTGCATTTTTATCAAAAGTAGTATATAATATTCACACAAAGACCCGAGGTGACAGGAGTGACTTTTGTGAAAAAACATAGTTTGCAGGAACAAGCTTCCAAGGTGCAAATTTCTGAGCAGCAGGAATCCGTGCCGTCCAGGCCGGCCGCCGGCGAGCACGCCATCCCCTCCCCTGCAGTGCTTCAGAAGCTGGAGCTTTCCGCCCGGTTTGCAGACGGCTGTTATGAAACCAATCTTCCCGGCGAGGCTGTGAGTCCCCACAGCCACAGCTTCCACGAGGTGGTCTACGCCATCAGCGGAGGCACCGATTTTCAGATGGCAGGAGAACGCTACCACCTTTTGCAGGGGGACATTCTGTCCGTTCCCACCGGGGTCATCCACAGTCTTTCCGTTTCCGAAGCCCTGCCGGAACCTGCCAGGCGGTATTCCCTGCGGCTGAGTCCGGAATTCATTCAGCTCATTTCCTCATTGTTCTTCAACGATCTGGGACTGGATCTGGAGCAGCCCTTTCTGCTGCACACCACCGGAACCGCCTGGGAGCACATCGGCGACTATTTCCGCCGGTGCGTTCAGGAGACGGAGCAGCGTCACTTCCGTTGGGAGGCTGTGGTATTCGGCATTGCCACAGAGCTTTCCGTCCAGATCGCCCGGTGCTGGCAGGGCAATCTGGGAGAGGACACGCCGGAGCTTCTGGACCGGATCATGTCCCATGTGGAGGTCCATCTGGCGGAAAAAATCACCCTGCCCGACGTAGCCGCCCGGTTCTGGGTGAGCCAGAGCACCATCAGCCAGCTGTTCCGGCGGAAAATGGGCATCAGCTTCTACCGCTACGTCACCCTCCGGCGGCTGACGGAGGCAAAGGCCCTGATCAAAACCGGCATTCCCATGGATCAGGTCAGCATCGCCGTGGGCTTTCAGGACTATTCCACCTTCTACCGGGCCTTCAAGGCAGAATTCGGCATCTCCCCGGCCCAGTACCGGAAGATGCACTGACGAAAAGAAATGATTCAAATTCAATACACATTCATTCTGCATTGGAAACAGCCTGCCGGAGCGGCAGGCTGTTTCGTATTACATTGCGCTCTTGATGTGGCTGATCAGCAGGTCGCCGGCAACCACACGGTCCTCGGCGGAGAAGCCGGGGGCGAAGTTTTCGGTGTAGAGCACCTGGGCGTTGGGGGGGAATTCGTCGTCGCCCTCCCAGACCAGAATCCGCATCCGGTAGGGGCCAACCACCTGGAATTCAAAGCCGGCGTCGCCGTTGGGCACCGGGGTTCCCCCCAGCTTTTCCGCAGCAGCACGGAACTTTGCCAGACGGGTGCCGAAGGTGAAGGCGGCCCGGGTCAGCACACGGCCGGTATAGGGTCTGATGTACATTTCGCCCCAGGGCATTTCCCGGAAGGTCTTCCACTGACCGTTCCAGCCCTCGGTTTTGCCCTCCAGCAGCAGCCGCAGCAGGAAGGTCTGGGCAGGCAGAGGGGGAATGGGGCCGCCGTCGGCGGCTTCGATGGCGTAGACGGGCCAGGACAGGAAATAGGTTCTGCCGAAGAGGGTAACAGCGAACTTCGCGCCGTCCCAGCTGACATAATTCAGACGGGCTGCGGCTTCTGCCGGGTCCATCTTCTGAAAAAGCTCCTCATAATGGGAAAAGGGTACCTCTTCCTTGTTGTTTTCAATCTGCATATATAGAATCCTTTACTTTAATAATATTAAATAAACAGCTTCACAATATCCCAAAGGACACCAAGTCCAAACACAATCGCCACCAGGATGCATACCTGCGCATGATTGCGTTTTTTGCGCCAGTAAACCACTGCCCCACAGCCATTGGCCGCTGTGATCAGCAATCCACCCAGGAGATCCACGGCAGCCGGAAACACCAGCAGCTTGCGCCAGGCCATCATTTCCAGAGCAAGAACCAGGAAAAACAGGCCGCACAGCACCCAGGCCGCCACTTCAAATTTTCTTTCGTATGGCAGCAGTTCCTGCCAGTGGTCTTTCTGTTTTTTCACAGGCATCCTCCTCCCAATGGCATACCAACAATCACTCGTGCAGCTCCAGGGGCAGGCCGTCGGGATCCCGGAAGAAGGTGAATCTTCCGCCGTTGACCTTGTCCTCCCGGATGGGCTCGGTTTCGATGCCCAGGCTGTTGAGCCAGGCCACCGCTGGCCCGATGTCCTCCACCAAAAAGGCCAGATGGCGCAGTCCCATGGCCTCGGGATTCGTCACCCGGGCAGGGGCATCGGGACGGATGAACAGCTCAATGGTGGTATCCCCCTGGCGCAGCATCCGCAGGTAGTCATCCTGGGCCGGCCGGTAAACCTCCCGGTACAGTTCAAAACCCAGCTTGTCGATGTAAAATTCCTTCGCCTTTTCCCAGCTGGAGGAAATGACGGCAATATGGTGTTGTTTTCCCAGGTACATACTCAGTCCTCCCGGAGGCAGTTGGGGAACAGGCTGGCGTCGGTATGGGGCAGGAAGCAGGCGGCCACAAAGGAATCCATGTAGCCGGGGTAGGTGGAAAGCTCCAGGTAGGTCATGTTGGCGGCAACCTCGGCGCACTTTTCGTTGGCAGGGTCGCTGACGCACATGGCGTAGGCACCGGTGAGGGAGGAGTTGCCGATGTAGCTGAACTTCTCCAGCTCCACATCCGGGAACATACCGATGTTCACGGCGTTGCGCATATTGATGCCGGAGCCGATGCCGCCGGCCACATACACATGGTCAATCAGCTCCACGGTCATGTCCACGGAGTTCAGCAGGGTCTCAATGGCGGAGAAGATTGCGCCCTTGGCACGGATGAAGTTGTCGATGTCCACCTCGTTGATGGAGATCTCACGTCCGGTTTCGGATTCCTCCTCGAAGGCAATGACATAACGGCCGGAGCCGTGCTTGTCCCGGCGAATGCGGCTTCCCTCCCGGTCGAACAGACCCCTTGCGTTGATGATGCCGCAGCGGAACAGTTCGGAAATGAGGTCGATGATGCCGGAGCCGCAGATGCCCACGGGCTTCTGGCCGGGGTTGCCGATGATCTCCAGAGTGGGCTCCATGGTTTCCTTGTCGATGGTGCAGGCCTCTACGGCGCCGTCGGTGGCACGCATGCCGCAGGAGATGTCGCCGCCCTCAAAGGCAGGGCCGGCAGAGCAGGCGCAGCTCATCAGGAAATCCCGGTTGCCGAACACCAGCTCGCCGTTGGTGCCCAGGTCGATGAACAGGCTCATTTCGTCCTTGTCCCAGATCAGGCTTGCCAGGGTGCCGGCGGTGATGTCGCCTCCCACATAGGAGCCGATGTTGGGAGCGATGGACACGGGAGCCAGAGGATGGGCGGTCAGCTTCAGGTCCCCGGCCAGCAGTCCCTCCCAGCCGAAGAAGCTGGGGATGTAGGGCTCCATGCGCACCGGGTCCGCGTCCACGCCCAGCAGCAGATGGTTCATGGTGGTGTTGGAGCCGATGCACAGCCGGAGGATCGACCGGGCACTGATGCCGATGGAGGCGCAGAGGTTTGCCAGGATGGGGTTCAGGGTTTCCTTGATGATGGCGTCCTGGAGCTTCTTCCTGCCGCCGGGACGGCCCTGCTCGATGATGCGGTTGATCACATCCGCGCCGTAGCGGATCTGGCCGTTGCCGGAGGAGCCCTTGGCAAGGATCTTGCCGGTGGTCAGATCCATGAGCACCATGGTCACGGTGGTGGTGCCGATGTCGATGGCGCAACCAATCAGAGCGGTGTCCTCGGGGGCGCAGAGCTCCATGCACTCGAACTTATCCCCCTTGTGCTGGCCCTTGACGCAGACATGGAAATTGTTCTCCCGGAGGACCTTTGCCATCCGGCTCATGACGGCGAAGGGAATATGAACCTGCTCCACCTCAATGGCGGCCTTCACCGCCCAGGTCAGACGCTCCACATCGGGCATGGTGTCCTCCAGGGTGGGTTCCTCCATCTGAAGGTCCAGGGCCATAAAGTCGTTGATGAATTCCACACCGGCGGCCTTCAGATTCTCCTGCATTTCCTCGAAGATGGCAACTTCCTTGCCGGTGGACAGGTCGGCGGTTTTCATCCGGCTCTGGTAAGCGGAGGCGATGTCCGGCACCAGCACCCGGAGGTCGCCCAGCACCTTGGTGTTGCAGCTGAGCCGCCAGCCGGCATTCCACTCCTCCTCAGAGATGTGCCGGGACTTCAGACTTTCCGCCTCACCCTCCAGCAGCTGCACCCGGCACTTGCCGCAGGAGCCGTTGCCGGAGCAGGGGGCATCGATGGCCACATTGCTCCGCCGGGCCAGTTCCAGCAGATTGTCCCCGGGATTGCATTCCACGGTGACAGGCGCGCCGCCTTCGATCTCAAAAATGACCTTGCTCATATCCGTTATCTCCTATTATATATAGTATGGTTGTTTCGGTACGCATATATCAAAATTATACTTGATAACCGTAGCCTTTGTCAACGGAAAGTGAAATAGGAGTTAATCTATGTCATTGCGAGGAGGGGCTAAGCCCCGGCGTGGCAATCCCCTTCAGGTTTCCGGAAACTTGCAGGGGATTGCCACGCCAGTCTGCGGACTGGCTCGCAATGACGTGCTTTTTAGAGGGCGACCGTAGGGGTCAGCGTCCTCGACGACCCGTGCCGCGTAAGCGGCAATCAGAGATTGCCGAACGGGACGTCCGGGAGGCCGTCCCCTACGTTTTCATTGCCTCACCAAACTCTAATTCCCCTCCCCATTCTTAAGATCTTAAGAATGCCTCTCCCCATTGACAATCTGATATTTTTTTGATATCATATCAATACCAAAGAAAACCAAAGGAGGTTTTGATTATGACAGAAAAAATTCTGACCACCAAGAAAAACGGCATGGTGATGCTCTTATTGCTGCTGGCTTTGATTGTCGTCAGCATCGCCGGCATTGTTCTGACCGCCACCCTCAGCGGCTCCGTGCTTGTGCTGGGGCTGTGCATGGCATTCTTCATCGCTCTGCTGATCGTCAGTCTGGTTTGCCTGGGCGGTCTGAAGGTGCTCAAGCCCCAGGAGGCGCTGGTGTTGACCCTGTTCGGCGAATATCTCGGCACCATCAAGGGCGAGGGCTTCTACTTCGTCAATCCCCTGGCCACCGCGGTGAATCCTGCCGCCCACACCATGCTGAACCAGTCCGGCGATGTCAAGTCCGGCCTTGCTCCCAAGAGTGAGGAAGAAGGCAAGCGCATGAGTCTGAAGATCATGACCCTGAGCAACAACAAGCAGAAGATCAACGACTACCTGGGCAACCCGGTGGAGATCGGCATCGCCGTCATGTGGCGTGTGGTGGACACCGCAAAGGCTGCCTTCAATGTGGAGAATTACAAGGCCTTCCTCTCCCTCCAGTGCGACAGCGCCCTGCGAAACATCGTCCGTCTGTACCCCTACGATGCCGCTCCCGGCGTGGACACCACCGGCGACGGCGTGGCAGATGACGGCAGTCTGAGAGGCTCTTCTGAGATCGTCGCCAACCGGATCAAGGAGGAAATCCAGTCCCGGGTGGAGGAAGCAGGCCTTGAGATCGTGGATGCCCGGATCACTTACCTTGCCTACGCCCCCGAGATCGCCGCGGCAATGCTCCAGCGCCAGCAGGCCAGCGCCGTGGTTGACGCGAGAAAGCTGATCGTAGACGGTGCCGTGGGCATGGTGGAAATGGCCCTGGAGCGGCTGAAGGAGAACGGCGTGGTGGAGCTGGACGAGGAGCGGAAAGCGGCGATGGTTTCCAATCTCCTGGTGGTACTCTGCGGCAACAAGGAGGCCCAGCCCATCGTAAACTCCGGCTCCCTCTATTAAGCCTATGGCAGAAACCAAAAAGCAGATTCCCCTGCGGCTCTCCCCCAAGCTCTACAACGCCATCGCCGCCTGGGCGGAGGACGATTTCCGCAGCGTCAACGGCCAGATCGAGTATCTGCTGACAGAATGCGTGAAGCAACGGAAGAAAAACGGAGGGTATGTATCCACGGAGCTTGACAAACCCTTTGACCTGGACTTTCTGAAGGAAGAATAGGAGGTAATCCAATGGCCTACTACGGCAAGGAATTGTGGAAGGACTTTCAGTCCATCTTCCCCGAGCATACAAAAACGCCCCTCCGGGTGGCAGTCTGGGGCATTCTGATTCTCATTGATCTGATCATCGGCGGCTTTGCGGCCTTCTCCTGCGGCTTTGCCGACAACGGCTACACCAAGGCGGACACCACCCTGTTCGTCATCGTTCTGGCAGCGGTTGCCATCGGCCTGTTCATTCTGGAAACGGTCATCTGGAAAGCGATCCTGCGGATCTTCCGGTAATACACAACGAGCGGCGCACCAGCACGGTGCGCCGCTCTTAATATCTTAATTTTTCCAAACCGCTATACACCCTTTTCCCGGTCTGATATAATAAAAATGACACAACCGAACACAGACGAGGAGGGTTGAATATGTGCGATTGCCGGAAGAAAAAATGGATCCTGATGGGTCTTGTGCTGACCGTACTCATTGTCCTTGGACTGATTCTCACGCCGCGCAACGAATGCGCCTGGCCGGGCCCCACGGAGCCCCCGGAAACCACCCTGCCAGCGGTCACCCAGCCGCCGGAAACCGAACCGCCCGTCACCGAGCCGCCTGAAACCCAGCCCCCGGAAACGAAACCCACCGAGCCTCCTATGGAGCTGCTGTTCCCGGAGGATCTGGAGCTGACCGTACCCGAAGGACTGCCGGAAGGTCTTGGCACCACGCCGCTGGAGCTGCAGGAATGGTTCTTCCAGTTTGGCGTTGACTACCGGCTGGACTATGCTCCCACCTTCACAGAAGAATCCGGTGCTCCCACCGACTCCTGGGAGTATCTGTACTGGGCATTCGTGGTCAATTACGAGCAATTCCACGCGGATTCCGAACACTGGATCAACGGCTGTGCAGTCATGGACGCAGGCTATGTGGAGGAGATCGTCGACCGGTATTTCGGTATCACCGTCACAGACCACCGCTCCCACCGCAAATCCTGGACTTACGATCCGGAAAATGATTGGTACGTTGCCTATCCGGAGAGCTGCAACGCCCCCTTCACCTATCTGCTGGCCGGTTTGGAATATGATCCGGAACAGGGCATCTTCACCGCCTATGCCTGGGACTATCACTACCGCTATCTGTACAGCACAGAAGAAGAGCTGGAATGGCTCCGTCAGGAACTGCTTTACGGTGAAAAAACGGATATGAACATCCGCTATCAGATCATCGTAACATTCCGCCTTGACCCGGAAACCCGGGAGCCCCTGTTCCTGTCTCTGAAAAAGCTGGATCTGATGTATCCGGAACGGAATTAGTGTCCGGAGATCCGGAGGGGATTGCCACGGGCCTGCGGCCCTCGCAATGACGCGTTTTTCCCCTCGAAATGGCATAATTTTTGCGGCGCACCGTGCTGGTGCGCCGCATTTTCCTATTCAGATCATCTTTTCCGGGTGGAACACCTCGTCGAACTGCTCCTCGTTGAGGAAGCCCAGCTCTACGCAGGCCTCCTTCAGGGTGATATTCTCGGCGTAGGCCTTCTTTGCCACTCTGGCGGCGTTTTCGTAGCCGATGTAGGGGTTCAGGGCGGTGACCAGCATCAGAGAATTGTGGAGGTTCTCCCGCATCTTTGCCCGGTTGGGCCGGATGCCGGTGACGCACCGGTCGCAGAAGGACTTCATCACATCCGCAAGCAATCGGGCGGACTGGAGAAAATTGTAGATCAGTACCGGCATGAACACATTCAGCTGGAAATTGCCCTGGCTGGCGGCGATGCCCACCGCCGCGTCGTTGCCCATGACCTGCACCGCCACCATGGTCACCGCCTCGCACTGGGTGGGGTTGACCTTACCGGGCATGATGGAGGAACCGGGTTCATTTTCGGGGATGGTGATTTCTCCCAGACCCAGCCGGGGGCCGGAGGCCAGCCAGCGGATGTCGTTGGCCATCTTCATCAGGTCGCAGGCCAGGGCCTTCAGGGCCCCGTGGGCAAATACCAGCTCATTGCGGCTGGTCAGTGCGTGAAACTTGTTGGGGGCGGTGAAGAATTCCTTTCCCGTCAGCTCCGACACCAGCTGGGCCGCCAGCTCGTCAAAGCCCTCGGGGGCGTTCAGGCCCGTACCCACGGCGGTGCCGCCCAGGGCCAGCTCCCGCAGGGGGTCAATGCTCTTCTGGATCAGCTCCCGGTCCAGCTCCAGGGAGGATCGCCAGCCGGAAATCTCCTGGGCAAAGGAGATGGGGGTGGCATCCTGCAGGTGGGTCCGGCCGGATTTCACCGCGTCCCGGTTCTCCTCCTCCAGCCACCGCAGGGCCTCGCACAGCTCGGTCAGAGCAGGGATCACCCGGTCCTCCAGCACCAGCACCGCGGCAATGTGCATGGCGGTGGGGAAGGTATCGTTGGAGGACTGGCTCATATTCACATCATCATTGGGGTGAACCAGGGGCTTGTCCGCGATCATATTGGCCCGGTAGGCCACCACCTCGTTCACATTCATATTGGTCTGGGTTCCGGAGCCGGTCTGCCAGACCACCAGAGGAAAATGCTCCTCCAAAGCGCCGGAAATCACCTCGTCGCAGGCCATGCAGATGGCCTCCGCCTTCTCCCGGGTCATCCGTCCCGGACGAAGCTCCCGGTTGGCCATGGCCGCCGCCCGTTTCAGCACACCGAAGGCACGGATCACCTCCACTGGCATGGCTTCAATCCCCGTTCCGATGGGGAAATTCTCCACGGACCGCTGGGTCTGGGCGCCCCAGTACCGGTCGGCAGGCACCCGGACCTCACCCATGGAATCCCGTTCAATCCGATATCCCATTGCTGACACCTCTCAGTATAACTTTTTTGTATAGATTCATAATACCAACCTGTCCTCCCCTTGTCAAGGGATGTACAGGATCCCTTTCCAGATAATATCCACTAAAAACAACCGATTCTTTTGCCAATTCTCTGGGAATTTTGGTAAAAATAAAGGTTGAATTTCCGGTTAACTTATGATACGATATCGTTGTATCGATATGGGCGAAGTGCGCCCATATCCGTCCCAAACGCAAATACCCAAAGGAGAACAACACGATGGCAAAAACCCATACCATTGCAGTTGCCGGCAAGGGCGGCGTGGGCAAAACCACCACCTGCGGCATGCTGATCGATTATCTGTGCAAGAAGCGCAGCGGCCCCGTGCTGGTGGTGGACGCTGACGCAAACTCCAACCTCAACGAAGTCCTGGGCGTGGCGCCGGATACCACTCTGGGCCAGATCCGGGAAGAAATGGCCCAGGCCGAGCTGAAGGGCACCATTCCCAAGAGCATGACCAAGGCCCAGTACGCTGAGATTCAGTTCAGCAACGCCCTCATTGAAGAGGACGATTTTGATATGCTCATTATGGGCCGCACCCAGGGCGAGGGCTGCTACTGCTTTGTCAACAGCATGCTCAAGCGCCAGATGGACAAGTATGTGCCCAACTATGCCTACGTGGTCATGGACAACGAGGCGGGCCTGGAGCACGTTGCCCGGGGCACCCTGCCCCATGTGGACACCATGCTGCTGATCTCTGACTGCTCCCGCCGGGGCGTTCAGGCTGTGGCGCGGCTGGCCGAAATGATCAACGAAATGGAGCTCAAGCCCGGTCAGATGGGCTTGATCATCAACCGCGCTCCCGGCGGCGTTCTGGACCCCGGCGTGAAGGCGGAGATCGACAAGCACGGTCTGAAGCTGCTGGGCGTGCTGCCCCAGGACGAGGCGGTGTACCGCTGCGACTGCGACGGCGAACCGTCGGCAAAGCTCCCCGAGAGCAATCCCGTCAAGGCTGCCCTGAAAAACATCATGCTGGATCTGGGCATCTGAACCAAGTTGAAAATTGAAAATTGAATGTTGAAAATGTTTTTTCAGCCTTCATTTTTAATTTTTATAAAAATTTCTCAATTATCAATTCCAAAAATCAAACAAGGGGGATAATTACTATGTCTTTCGTTCCCAAGAAGCAGGCATACAACGCGCAGATCAATGCCGTTACCCTGGGCACCGGTGAGAAGGCTATCACCATCGGCGGCCAGAATGTTATGCCCTTCTACACCTTCGATGCACCCATCGAGAACGCGCCCAAGATCGGTATTGAGGTTTCCCACAGCACCGCATCCTGGACCACTCCCGGTCTGGCCGAGCTGTACGCCGGCTGCACCACCATGGCTGAGTGCGCCGTGAAGGCCGCCACCGTTCCCGGTGTGGACTTCATCGCCCTCAACTTCGCTGCTGCTGATCCCAACGGTGAGAACCGCTCCACCGAGGACTGCGTCGCTGATGCCAAGGCTGTTGCCGAAGCTACCGACCTGCCCCTGGTCGTTCTGGGCTGCAAGAACCTGGAGAAGGACGGCGAGCTGCTGAGCAAGCTGGCTGAGGCTCTGCAGGGCAAGAACGTTCTGATCATGGCCGCAAAGAACGAAAACTACAAGACCGTCGGCGCTTCCGTCGCTCTGGCTTACGGCCAGAAGATCGGCGCTGAGACCGCTGACGACATCAACCTGGCAAAGCAGCTGAACATCATGCTGAAGGGCGTGGGCGTTGCTGGCGAGAACATGGTCATGGACATCGGCACCGCCGCTGTCGGCTACGGCTACGAGTACGCTGCTTCCACCTTCGACCGCATCCGTCTGGCCGCTCTGGCCCAGGGCGATGCTGATCTGAAGATGCCCATCCTGGCTGTCGCATCCGTCGACGCATGGGGTGTCAAGGAAGCCACCGCTACCGAAGAAGACGAGCCCGCATGGGGCAACCAGGAAGAGCGTGCCATCGGCATGGAGATCTCCACCGCTACCGCCGACCTGGTGGGCGGCGCCGACGCCATCGTCCTGCGCCATCCCGCAGCCATCGCAACCATCAAGCAGTTCATCACTGAGCTGGTCTAATCTGTAAGGAGGATACACACAATGGCTCTGAAAGGTCTTGACATTTTTAAGCTCTCCCCCAAGAAGAACTGTAAGGAGTGCGGCAGCCCCACCTGTATGGCTTTCTGCATGAAGGTCGCTCAGGGTGCTGTTTCCCTGGACAAGTGCCCCTACTTCTCTGAAGAAGCTCTGGCTACCCTGAACTCCGCCACCGCTCCTCTGATGAAGACCCTCACCGTCGGCGCACACAAGCTGGGCGGCGAGACTGTTCTGTACCGTCACGAGAAGACTCTGGTGAACAAGAACCTGTTCGCTGTTGCCATCGACACCACCATGGACGAGGCAGCTGTGGACGCAAAGCTGGCCGATGTGGCCAAGGTCGACTACGAGCGTATCGGCGAGCGTATGTACGTCGAGATGATCTTCGTCGCCAACAAGGGCACCGATGCCGCCGCCTACGCCGCTCTGGTTGAGAAGGCTAAGGCCACCGGCCGCGCCCTGGTCCTGGAGTGCTGGGACGTCGAGTGCGCCAAGGCTGCCCTGGCCGTCGCCGGCAAGGACTGCATCCTGGATGGTGCTACCCCCGAGAACTACAAGGAGATGAGCGCTGTCGCCACCGCCGCAGGCGTTGCCCTGGGTGTCTGGGCTTCCAACATCTCCGACCTGTATGACACCGTGAAGGCCCTGGAGGCCGCCGGCAACAAGAACCTGGTTCTGGATGTCACCGGTGCCAACGCCAAGGAGACTCTGGCCAATGCTGTCAACGTCCGCCGTACTGCTCTGAAGCAGGAGGACCGCACCTTCGGCTACCCCTCCATCGTCAACCTGACCAAGATCGCTGCCGGCGATGCCCGCATGCAGACTGCTCTGGCTTCCATGTTCGTTGAGAAGTACGCCTCCATCATCGTCATGGACGGCATGTCCTACGCTCAGGCTCTGCCTCTGTACGGCCTGCGTCAGAACATCTTCACCGATCCTCAGAAGCCCATGAAGGTCGAGGCCAAGATCTACCCCATCAACGGCGCCGACGAGAACAGCCCCTGCGCTCTGACCGTCGACTTCGCTCTGACCTACTTCCTGGTTTCCGGCGAACTGGAGCGTTCCGGCCAGCCCATCAACCTGATCATCACCGACGCTTCCGGTATGTCCGTCCTGACCGCATGGGCCGCCGGCAAGCTGTCCTCCACCACCATCAAGAAGACCTTCGATGAGCTGGATATCGCAAACAAGATCAAGAACCGCACCCTGGTCATTCCTGGCAAGGTCGCCGTCATGAAGGGCGAGATCCAGGAGAAGCTGCCTGAGTGGGATGTGGTTGTCGGTCCTCTGGAGGCTGTTCAGCTGCCCAAGTACTTCAAGGAGAAGGAGTACGAGGCCGGCGTGAAGGCTGCTCAGGCCGAGCGCGCTGCCAAGTCCGGCACCGTTCAGGAAGAGGTCAAGGAGCTGTCCTTCGAGGAGCTGCTGGAGACCCGCGTTCCCAAGATCGAGATCGTCGACATGGGCGTTCAGTACAAGGGCCACAACCCCGAGTCCAAGACCTTCGTCACCATCGGCGAGCGCATCCACTGCATCGCTCCCTCCATCCGCAAGGCTATGGACGAGCGCGATCCCGCTCCCATCCTGGAGCGTGCCGCTGCTCAGATCAAGGCCGGCGCTACCTACCTGGACGTCAACATCGGACCTGCTGAGAAGGACGGTCCCGAGCGCATGATGTGGGCTGTCAAGCTGCTGCAGGAGAACTTCAACAACGTTCCTCTGGCACTGGACACCGCCAACATGAAGGCCATCGAGGCTGGTATCAAGGTTTACAACCGTGCAAACGGCAAGCCCATCGTCAACTCCGCTGACGCCGGCTCCCGTATCGGCTACATCGACCTGGCCGCTGCCAACGACGCCATCTGTATCGCTCTGTGCTCCGCTGACGGCATCGCCAAGGACAACGCTGAGCGTGAGATGCACTGCGACAACATGCTGGAGCGTGGCCTGTCCCTGGGCATGACCTCCGACGACCTGTGGTTCGACCCCCTGTTCCTGGTTGTCAAGGGCATGCAGGACAAGCAGATGGAAGTCCTGGAGGCCATCAAGATGTTCTCCGACAAGGGCCTGAAGTCCACCGGCGGTCTGTCCAACAACTCCAACGGCGCTCCCAAGCACGTCCGTCCCATCATGGACGCAACTCTGGTTGCAATGTGCATGATGCAGGGTCTGACCTCCGCAATCGTCAACCCCAACGACCTGCGCCTGATGGAGACCATCAAGTCCTGCGACATCTTCAAGAACCACACCCTGTACTCCGACTCCTACCTGGAGCTGTAAGCGGCGAGCCGCCGCTGGCACCTCGGGACTGGCAGATCGTGCTGGTTGTCATGCGAGTAAAAACCGCCCGACAACGGCATCGGATATAGCATAAGTTCTGAATATCCCGCAATTCCGGCCGGGAGGGAAGCAATTCCCTCCCGGCTTTTTTCTGTCCAATCGGTCTATTTTTAGGGAATCTGTTGACACATCCCCCTTTGGGGGTTATAATTTTTGTATCATTCCTACATAATTTAAGGAGGAACAAACCATGAGTGTATTGACCGATCTGATTTACGGCGGCTCCAACGCCGTTGCCGGACTGACCGAGGGCGCTGTCAACGCCGCCATTGAAAAGTACGGCGCAGACCATCCCATTGCCTTCCCCGACACCGCTTACTACTTCCCCACCATTTACGCCGCCACCGGCGTGAAGGTCAAGACTCTGGGCGACCTTGTCCCCTGCGTGGGCGTTCTCAAGAGCCTGATCACCAATCAGGAGGATCTGGGCCAGGCCCTGAATGCCGGTCTTGCCACCGCCGTTGGCGCGGAGATCATCGAGGGCCTGAAGTGGGCCGAGTCCGCCGCTCCTTATGAAAACGATACCGGCATCGGCTTCGTGCCCGATCCCATCATCCGTTCCCTGGGTGTTCCCCTGGTCACCGGCGATATCCCCGGCGTGGCTGTTGTTCTGGGCAAGGCCGAGAATCCTGCCGACGTGGTGAATGTGGTCAAGGATTACCAGTCCAAGGGCATCCTGACCTGCATGGTGGGCGATGTCATTGAGCAGTGCGCCGAGGGCGGCGTGAAGATGGGCCTTGAGTACCGTGTGGTTCCCCTGGGCCATGATGTGACCAGCGTCATCCATGTTGTCACCATCGCCATCCGTGCGGCCCTGATCTTCGGCAACGTCCAGCCCGGCGATCTGGCAGGGTTGCTGGCCTACACCAAGGAGCGTGTGCCTGCCTTCGTCAACACCTTCGGCGCCATTGATGCCGTGGTGGTTTCCGCCGGTGCCGGTGCCATCGCCCTGGGCTTCCCCGTCATCGTGGACATCGACCTGGGCGAGAACCAGGTTCCCGGTGCGCTGGAATCCGTCTGCGACCACGCCGAAACCGTGAAGAAGTCCCTGGAGCTGCGCAGCATCCGCATCAAGGTCAAGGAGCTGCCCATTCCCGTTGCCTTCGCCGCCGCCTTCGAGGGTGAGATCATCCGCAAGGCCGATATGCACAACGAGTTCTACTCCGGCAAAAATCCCACCGCGGAGCTGGTCATGATGCGTGACCTGTCCGAGGTTGAGGATCACAAGATCACCATCGTCGGCCCCGGCATGAACGAGGCAAAGGAGCTGGCCCTTGCCACCTTCGTGGAGGTTGCCGGCCAGAAGATGCAGACGGACTTTGAGTCTGTTATTGAGCGTAAGTTCCACGCCTGGTTCAACTATATGGAGGGTGTCATGCACACCGGCCAGCGGAACCAGGTTCGTGTCCGTGTCAGCAACGCCGCCTTTGCCAGCGGTCTGACCCTCCAGCACTTTGCCGAGGTTCTGTACTTCATGATCATGGACGAGTTCGAGGCCGTGGTGGACAAGTGCCAGATCACCATCATCACCGACCCTGCCGAAGCCGCCAAGTTCCGTGACGAAGTGGCCCTGCCCCGTTACACCGAGCGTGACGAGCGTCTGGATTCCATGACCGACGAGTCTGTTGACCGCTACTACACCTGCATCCTGTGCCAGTCCTTCGCTCCTGCCCACTGCTGCGTGGTCACTCCCGAGCGTCTGGGCCTCTGCGGTGCCGTTTCCTGGCTGGATGCCAAGGCTACCAACGAGCTGAACCCCAACGGCCCCTGCCAGCCCATCTTCAAGGAAGGCTGCACCGACGAGCGCACCGGCCGGTTTGAGAGCGTTGACAAGGCCATCTTCGATTCCACCCACGGCGCTGTGGAGTCCGTGACCCTGTACTCCATCCTGGAGGACCCCATGACCTCCTGCGGCTGCTTCGAATGCATCTGCGGCATCGAACCTATGTCTAACGGCTTCGTGGTGGTCAACCGGGAATTCTCCGGCATGACCCCTGCCGGCATGACCTTCGGCGAGCTGGCCTCCTGCACCGGCGGTGGTGTCCAGACCCCCGGCTACATGGGCCATGGCCGTCACTTCATCTCCTCCAAGAAGTTCATCGCTGCCGAGGGCGGCATTGAGCGCATCGTGTGGATGCCCAAGGAGCTGAAGGATGACGTGGGCGAGCGTCTGAACAAGACCGCCAAGGAGCTGTACGGCATCGACAACTTCGTGGACTACATCGCCGACGAAACAGTCACCACCGACGGCGAGGAGCTGCTAAACTGGCTCACCGAGAAGGGCCACCCCGTTCTGGGTCTGGAACCCCTGCTCTAAGTGGGGAAGCCCCCACAGGCAATTCGTGTGCGAGTGCGTTTGAATGCGTTTTGCGAGTAGAAACCGCTCAGTCACAGCACATTCACAAGTAATTTCCACCGCCCCGACGGGTTTCCGCCGGGGCGGATCTCCAAAAAGGAGGAAAATCCTATGAATGAACAGGATATCCTGTTTGAAGTCCAGTACAAGGATACCCAGGAGCTGATGGAGGAGATTTTCAAGCACATCTCCACCAAAACCCGACGAATCTACGGAACGGTTTTCTCTGTTGGCTGTCTGATTTTCCTGCCGTCCATCTTCGTGCTTGGCGGAAAGTACATCTTCTGGTTTTTATTCTCCCTGGGCTATCTGATTTTCATTCTGACCCGGCATAAGCTGTACGCCAGAAGATACATCAAGCAGATGATGACCCACTATGACGGCGTGATGCCGGATCAGTTTTTCCGCTTCACCGAGGACACGGTTTACAGTGTCCAGGGGGATCTGATCTTCCACCTGCCCCTGCGGAAGCTGACCCGGGCTACCGCCACCCGGAACACCCTGAATCTGTACGCCGGGAAAACCCATCGGCTGACCATCGTCAAGGTTGCCTTCATCAAGGGCAGCTACCAGGAATTTCTCGCCTTCCTCCGGGCCAAATGTCCCGATCTGGTTTTGCCTGAATAACCCCAGGGGCGCACCGCGCAGGTGCGCCCCTTGTCTTCCCCTTTGGGGAAATAATTCTTTACAATCCGGCGGAGGATATGATAAACTGGTTGCATACGCAACCATAAAACTGGAACAAGGAGGCATCCCTATGCCTGCATTGATGTATCATCTGACAAAAATCTCCCGTGTCGCCGCCCAGTACCGCACGGAGCAGCTGGCTCCTCTGGGGCTGAAGGCCTGCCACGGCAGCTATCTTTCCGCCATCTGCCGCTGTCCCGGCATCACCCAGGATCAGCTTGCCCGGCGGATCTTCATCAACAAGAGTAACGTCGCCCGTCAGCTTGCGGTTCTGGAGGAGGGCGGCTTCGTGGAGCGCAGACCCTCCCCCGAGGACAAGCGGGCCATGCTGGTCTACCCCACCCAGAAGGCCCTGGACATTCTGCCCCGGATCGGTGAGATCTTCCGAGAATGGGAGAGCCTGGTGGCCCAGGATCTGACCGAGGAGGAACGGGCCCTGGCGGTGAAAATGCTGGCCAAGATGGAAGTCCGGGCTGGAGAATGGATGGAAGGCCGCTGATTTATGGGAAAATTATTCCGATATATCCGGCCCTATGTGGCCTTCATCTGCCTGACCATGGTCATCAAAACCCTGGGCGCGGTGGCAGAGCTGTTCATCCCCTATCTGATGGAGTGCATCCTTTCCCAGGGCGCAGGCTCCGGAGAACTGGGGCTAATTCTGCGCTACGGCCTTCTCATGGTGGTCTGCGCCGGTCTGTGCCTCGGTCTGAACATCCTGGCCAACCGGATGAGCGCCCGGTCCGCCGGACAGATCACCCAGACCCTGCGCCAGGATCTGTTCCAGAAGCTGTCGGGTCTTTCCGCCCGGCAGATGGACGAGCTGACCGTGTCCTCCGCCGAATCCCGGCTCACCAGCGACACCTACAACATCAACCAGCTTCTGGCCCGGTTCCAGCGGCTGGGTGTCCGGGCTCCCATTCTGCTGGTGGGCGGCGTGTGCATGATGCTGTCCATGGACCCGGGACTTGCCGGGATTCTCATCGCCCTGCTCCCCGCGGTGGCGCTGATCGTGTATTTCGTCACCAAAACCAGCATCCCCCTGTATACCCGACAGCAGTCCGTGCTGGATCAGGTGGTGCGCACCGTCCAGGAGAACATCACCGGCATCCGGGTCATCAAGGCCCTGTCCAAAACAGAGTATGAAAAGGCCCGGTTCGAAGGGGTAAACGCGGAGCTTTCCGCCGTTGACCGGAAGGCCGGCTCCATCACCGCCGTCACCGGCCCGGCCACCAGTCTGGTGCTGAATCTGGGACTGACCCTGGTGGTGCTCATCGGCGGCTTCCGGGTCAACGAAGGCCTGAGCAAAAGCACCACGCTGGTTGCTTTTCTGCAATATTTCATTATGATTCTCAACGCCATGCTGGGCGTGACCAGAATTTTCGTCATGTGGAGCAAGGGCGAAGCCAGCGCCCTCCGGGTGGCTGATGTTCTGGCCCTGCCTGAGGATCTGACCGTTCTGCCCCGGCAGGGCCGGGAGGAATCCCCTGCCCACATTGAATTCCGGGATGTCCGGTTCTCCTATACCGGCAAGGGCGACAATCTGACGGATCTGTCCTTCCGGCTGGAACGGGGCCAGACCCTGGGAATCCTGGGTGCCACCGGCTCCGGCAAAAGTACCCTCATCAACCTGCTCCTGCGGCTGTATGATGCCGACAGCGGACAGATCCTGCTGGACGGCAGGGACATCCGCACCATCCCCCAGCAGGAGCTGAAGGCCCGGTTCGGCACCGTGTTCCAGAACGATTTCCTGGCCGGCGGCACCATCCGGGACAATATCCGCTTCTTCCGGGAGCTTCCCGAGGAACGGATCATCCAGGCGGCAAAGGACGCCCAAAGCTGGGACTTCATCACCGCAAAGGAGGGCGGTCTGGATGCCCGTGTTGACTTCCGGGGCAACAATCTCTCCGGCGGTCAGAAGCAGCGGCTGCTGATTGCCCGGGCTCTGGCCGGGGGCCCGGAGATCCTGGTGCTGGACGACGCCTCCTCTGCCCTGGACTACCGGACCGACGCCCTGCTCCGGGCCGCCCTGCGGCAGAATTACCGGGACACCACCACCGTCCTCATTGCCCAGAGAGTCAGCTCCCTGCGTCACGCGGATCTGATCCTGGTGCTGTCCGACGGCATGGTCATCGGCAGAGGCACCCATGACACCTTAATGGACACCTGTCCGGAATACCGAACCATCGCCCTGACCCAGATGGGCGCAGAGGGGGTGGCAGTATGAGAAATCCCAACATCATCGGCGGCGCTGTGCCCCGGAGCCAGAACCGGACCACCCATCTGCCCCGGAAGGTCCTGCTGAAAAAGCTGTGGGACTACCTGGGCCGGAACCGGCTTCTGCTGGCGCTGGCTGTGGTTCTGAGTCTGACCTCCAGTATGCTGTCCCTCTACGGTCCCAAGCTTTCCGGCCAGGCCATCAACGCCATCGACCTGGGCACGGGACAGGTGGACCTGGACACCGTGGCCCGGTGCTGCGGCTGGATGGCGGCCTTCTACTGCTGCTCCGCCGTACTGAGCTATCTGCTGCAGTTTGTCATGATCCGGCTGTCCCGCCGGGTGTCCAAACAGATGCGCCAGGACATTTTCCGGAATCTGACCCGGCTTCCCGTTGGCTTTTTCGACCGGCATCAGACCGGCGATCTGATTTCCGTCATCACCTACGATGTGGATACGGTGAACCAGTCCCTGTCGTCGGATTTTCTGCACATTCTCAATTCCTGCGTCACCGTCACCGTTTCCCTGTCCATGATGGTCTCCATCGCCCCCCGGCTGCTGCTGATCTTCCTGGTGACCATTCCCGTCACCGTGGTGTTCACCCGGTGGCTGGCCAGTGTGGTGCGGCCCCTGTTCCGCAAGCGGAGCCGGGCCCTGGGCGAGCTGAACGGCTTTGTGGAGGAAATGCTCTCCGGTCAGAAAACCATCCGGGCCTACGGCCGGGAGGAGGCTGTGCAGGAAGCCTTCGGTGAAAAGAACCGGGCAGCGGCCCAGGCCTATACCGTGGCAGAAGCCAACGGCACCGTCACCGGCCCTGCCGTGACCTTCATCAACAACACCTCCCTGTCCCTGGTGTGTATGTTCGGCTCCATCCTGTTCCTCCGGGGCCAGGTAGGGCTGGGCGATCTGTCCAGCTTCGTTCAGTATTCCCGGCGGTTCTCCGGCCCCATCAACGAGGTCGCCAACATCTTCGCCGAATTCCAGAGCGCCTTTGCTGCCGCGGAACGGGTATTCTCCCTCATTGACGCGGAACCGGAGCCGGAGGATGCCTCCGATGCCCGGGTTCTGACCGATGTCCGGGGCGATGTGCGGCTTGACCATGTGGACTTCGCCTATGAGCCTGACAAGCCCATCATCCGGGACTTCTCCCTCCACGCCCGCCCCGGCGAGCTGACCGCCATCGTTGGCCCCACCGGTGCCGGAAAAACCACCATCATCAACCTTCTGATGCGGTTTTACGATGTGGACAGCGGTGCCGTGTATGTGGACGGCCAGGACATCCGGAATCTGACCCGGGACAGCCTGCGCCGGGCCTATACCATGGTGCTCCAGGACACCTGGCTGTTCCACGGCACCATTTACGAGAACATCGCCTACGGCAAGCCTGACGCCACAATGGAGGACGTGATCCGGGTCTGCAAGGCCGCCCGGATTCACAGCTACATTTCCCGACTGCCCCAGGGCTACGACACGGTGCTGTCCGACAACGGCACCAGCATCTCCAAGGGCCAGAAGCAGCTGCTGACCATCGCCCGGGCCATGCTGCTGGATGCCCATATGCTGATTCTGGATGAAGCCACCTCCAACGTGGACACCCGGACCGAAGAGCAGATCCAGGAGGCCATGCGTGAGCTGATGGCCGGAAAGACCTGCTTCGTCATCGCCCACCGGCTATCTACCATCCGGTCTGCCGACCACATTCTGGTCATGCGTGACGGCCAGGTGGTGGAGCAGGGCACCCACGACAGTCTGATGGCGGAGAACGGCTTCTACCGTCAGCTCTACCAGGCCCAGTTTGACGCGGTTTCCTAAGGAACCTCTGAATAAATCGTCTGCGGCAGCTGACGGATCTTTTGACCCAACTTATCCGTTTGAAAACCGGGAAATACACAAAGTATTCCTCCGCTTTCCAAACTTCAATTTGGGCAAAAATCTCTCGCCATCTGCTCTTGC
>JAFVMW010000105.1 GCA_017506735.1 Oscillospiraceae bacterium
TGGTCGGAGTGTAATTATAGGATCTGACAAAACCCAGTAATACCAATGGTTTGCAGACCGTCAACAAGAGATTTTATCCAACAAAACAGAAAATGAAAGGGACACCGCTCAATTTTTCTTGGGTAGCGTCCCTTTTTTATAAATGAAAGCAAGCACCGCCCGAGGGGACTATGGGCGGTACTTCTATATAAAACCGAACACCGAAAGGAGGAGTTCATCTCCACCGTTGCCAGCCATTTTCAGGCTGGCATTTTTCATACCACGACAAGGAGGTATTTAGTGAATGGCAGAAGATAAGAAACAGCCGCCCGTCCCGGAGGCGCATACCACGCCCGAGGCCCCGGCTCCTGAAACGCTGGGCGGCCCCGCCGTGGAGGAACAGGCCACGATCCCCGGTATGGAGAGCGGCCCCGCTCCCTCTGGTAAGGTGATCGACCTGTCCGATGTGCGGGCTGCTGGTGCGGACAAGGCCAAGGCCGCCGAGCCTGATAAAGTGGAGCCGCCCGCCTCGAAAGCAGACAAACAGCCCGACAAGCCCGCGCCCGCCGCTGATGCCAGGGCTGGCAAGGAAATGCTCAAACAGGCCCGCCCGCCTAAAGCGGATAAAGCCCCGCCAACCGATAAGGGGGCCAAGAAAGCAGAGCAGGCTGACAAGCCCCGCCGTGGCCGTCCTCCCAAGGATCAGGCCGCCCCGGAGAAAAAGGGCAAGGTGGCCCCGGCCAAGGCTCCCGCAGAAGCGGCAAAAGCCGATCCCCCGGCCCCGGAGGTTCCTCCCGCTCCCCGCGACGCTACCCGCGCCGTCAAGGAGGAAATCGTATATATTAACCTTTCCGAGCTGCATCCGTTCAAGGAACATCCCTTTGGTGTCCGGGACGATGCGGAAATGCAGGGCCTTGTGGAGTCCGTCCGTTCTGGCGGTGTGCACCAGCCTGCGCTGGTGCGTCCTCTCGAAGATGGCGGCTATGAGATTATTGCGGGCCACCGCCGCCAGCGGGCCAGCGAATTGGCCGGATTTATGAATATGCCCTGTATCGTCCGCAACATGACGGACGATGAAGCCATCCTCGCTATGACGGATGAC
The DNA here is from genome assembly GCA_017506735.1 of Oscillospiraceae bacterium. GTDB lineage: Bacteria > Bacillota > Clostridia > Oscillospirales > Oscillospiraceae > Faecousia. The sequence goes on from JAFVMW010000105.1 coordinate 1,082, forward strand.
AACCTCCGCCACCGCGAAACGATTTTGCCCAGCGAAAAGGCCCTTGCCCTGAAAAAGCAGTATGAGGCTATCAAGCATCAGGGATCGCGTGGGGATGATGCGGCGGCGGGTAAGCTCTCGCTGGAAAGCGTAGGCCAGCGCAACGGCATGAGCGTGAAAACCGTTCAGCGGTATATCTGGCTCAATGACCTTGTTCCCGAGCTGAAGCAGACAATGGATGCGGGAAAACTGTCCTTTACCCCCGCCGTGGAAATCTCCCGCATCCGTCCCACCCACCAGAAGTATATTGCCGTTTCCATTGAGGGCCAGCAGTCCTCGCCCTCCAAGGGACAGGCAAACAGGCTCCGGGAGCTGGATAAGGACAACAAGCTGACCCCGGATGTCATTGACGGCATTTTGAGTGAAGAAAAGAAAAAGGAGGATCGTGACGTGATTATTACCGGCTCTGAATTGGAAAAGTTCTTCGGCAAGGAGGCCACGCCCCGCCAGATGAAGGATCAGATCATGACCCTGCTGGCCGACTGGAAAGAGAAGCAGCCGCCCGAGCTTGCCAAGCCCGACAAGAAAAA
>JAFVMW010000063.1 GCA_017506735.1 Oscillospiraceae bacterium
AGAATATTCTGGCATATTCTGTAGTTACCACGGCACCGCAGTGCCGTGCATCCTAAAAAAGACTTCCGGTAACCCCAAATGAGTCACCGGAAGCAGAAATTTTTATATTATTTCATTGTCCTCTTGACGGGTAGCGGTTCAAAATGACCGGCCCCGTGATTTCTTTTCATTATTCGGCATCTTCCGCTGCGGTTTCTTCCGCAGGCGCTTCCTTTTGCTGGGCCTTCTCCACGAAGTTCATCAGCTCTTCGCCGGTGATGGTTTCCTTCAGCAGCAGGTATTCGCTGATCTCGTCCAGCAGGGCCCGGTTCTCTGTCAGCACACGCTTGGCGTCCTCCAGGGACTGATTCAGCAGCTTCTGCACCGCGGCATCCACCTTGGCGGCGGTTTCCTGGGAGCAGTCCATCTGCACGGAGCCCTCCAGATACTGGTTGTGGACGGAGGCGGTGGCCATCAGACCCAGCTCCTCGCTCATGCCGTAGAGCATTACCATGTGCCGGGCCAGGGAGGTGGCCTTCTGGATGTCGTTGGAGGCGCCGTTGGTCATGGTGGAGAACACCACCTGCTCAGCGGCGCGGCCGCCCAGGATGCCCCGAAGCTCGCTCAGCAGCTCATCCCGGCTGGACAGATACTTCTCCTCCTCCGGCAGGTACAGGGTGTAGCCCAGAGCGCCGGTGGTGTGGGGGACGATGGTGATTTTGGAAACGGGCATATCCCGCTTCTCCAGGGCGGATACCAGGGCATGGCCCACCTCGTGATAGGCCACCAGCCGCTTTTCGGTGTCGGACAGCACGGTGTTCTTTTTCTCAGTACCGGCAATGACGGTTTCGAAGGACACCAGCAGGTCCTCCTGGTTCACCGCCTGACGGCCATGGCGGACGGCTCTCAGAGCGGCCTCGTTCACCAGGTTCGCAAGATCCGCGCCCACCGCGCCGGCGGTCTGCTGGGCGATCTTGTTCAGATCCACATCCTCCGCCAGCTTGATCTTCCGGGTGTGAACCTTCAGAGTATCCAGACGGCCCTGGAGGTTGGGGCGGTCCACGATGATCCGCCGGTCAAAGCGGCCGGGACGGAGCAGGGCCTTGTCCAGAATCTCCGGCCGGTTGGTGGCCGCCAGACACACGATGCCCTTGGTGGAGTCGAAGCCGTCGATCTCGCTGAGCAGCTGGTTCAGGGTCTGCTCCTGCTCGGAATTGCCGCCGTAGCGGTTGTCCCGGGAGCGGCCCACGGCATCGATCTCGTCGATGAAGATGATGCAGGGGGCCACCTTGGAGGCCTGCTGGAACAGATCACGGACACGGCTGGCACCCATGCCCACGAACATCTCCACGAAGTCGGAGCCGGTGATATAGAAGAAGGGAACGTCGGCTTCGCCTGCCACCGCCTTGGCGATCAGGGTCTTGCCGGTGCCGGGGGAGCCCACCAGCAGAGCGCCCTTGGGCAGCTTTGCGCCGATGTCGGCGTATTTCTGGGGATTGTGGAGGAAATCAATGATCTCCTTCAGGGATTCCTTGGCCTCATCCTGGCCTGCCACGTCGGCAAAGGTCACACCGGTCTGTTTTTCCATCAGCACCTTGGCCTTGCTCTTGCCGAAGCCGCCGTCCAGATTGCCCATGCGCTTCATCAGCATCCGGATCATGAAGAAGCTGATCATCAGCATACCGGCGTAATACAGCACCAGCAGAATGCCGGAGTTGTCCTCCACAATCTGCTTGTCCACGACGACACCCATGGCTTCCAGCTCGTTGGCCATGGCCAGATAGTCGCCGCCGGCAGGCATACCGGTGAAGAAGGCCTTCTGAGCCTTGGGGTCCTTGGCGGCTTCCTCCTTGGTCATGTAGATGATCCGGTCCGGGTGGATCTGAACCTCGTCCAGATTTCCTGCCAGCCAGGCGGCCCGGAAATCGGAGTAAGTGGTTTTGGTGTATTTGCTCTGGCTCACCTGGTTAAAAATGGTGCCGATGAGCACCACAACGGCAATGGCGATGGCCAGGGCGAACCAGGCATTGTTCTTGGGACTCTGCTTGTCGCCGCCCTCTTTGCCGGGACCGGGATTGTTGTTGCGTTCGTTGTTCAAAATGCTACCTCCCCTGCGGGTCGGTGGGCCTTCAGTGACCCACGATTATATTATGCAATCATATCACAAAAATTTCCTTTGTGCAATGATTCTGCCCGTTTTTGCGGTAAACATTCTGTGAATAGAAGGGGACTGGAGGGTTATGCCCGACGGGCCTGGTGGGCAGCGGACAGGGCATCGGCGATCCGGGTGAGAAACTCCGTATTGGTAGGCCGGGGAACCTGACCGTCGGGGGCGGCAGGGAAGTAAAGCCGCCATACATCGTTGTCCCGTGCTTCCCAGGCAGAGGCAATGGCGGTGCGGATGGCCTTCTCCACGGCGTAGGGATTGGCGCCGCAGCGCTTGCCCACATCGGGGTAAATGGTTTTGGTGGCCTGCAGGGCCGGGTCACGGATCAGCATGAGGATGCTCTCCCGGATGAACCGGTAGCCCTTCCGGTGGGTCTGGAAGCCCAGGGCAAGCAGAACGCCGCTGACGGCGCAGTGGGGATCCTCCTGCTCAGGATTCCAGGAATGACTGTCGCACAGCTCCGCCACCCGTTCCACCAGGCTGTAAACCGAGCATGGCTTGATGGTGGCATAATCCACGCTGTACCGGGTCAGCGTCCGGGCGATGTAATCACTGAAAAACAGACTGGTTACAATCACGGAACCGGCCAGCTCCTCCTGACGAACCATTTTCAGAAGATCCATGCCGTCCGGTCCCTGGAGCATCAGATCCAGAATCAGCACATCCGCGCCGGCTTTGCGCAGCAGGGACAGCGCCTGCCTGCCGTCGGAGCAAACCTCCACCAAAAACCGGGACCGGAGGGCGCCGGACAAAATGGTACAGAATTCTCTGGACGGATCGGCAATGACAATGCGATGCATAAAACCGCCTCCTTTCTTCAAAATATACAACAATAATAGCAAAAATCGGAATAATATACAACCGATTGCGCATGAAAATTTTTCGACCTTTTTCGACCTTTCGCAGGTCATCAAAAAACAGTCCGTTCACTCGTGAAATTGGAGTTTGTGGGGACGCCCCCACGGGCAATGCGTGCGTTATTGCACCGGAAAACGCCATGCAAGAAGAAACCGCTCGAACACGGCGTAGTTCGTTAAATTGGAGTTTGTAGGGGAGCGTGGAATAACCCATCGTAGGGGTCGGCGTCCTCGACGACCCGCTCGGCAATCTCCGATTGCCGTCTCGTAACCACACCGTATTTCCCAAAATCCGCCCATCGAGGTCGGATTTTGGGTCGGGACGTCGAGGACGCCGTCCCCTACGGTATCATCGAAACACCCCTACAAAATCCAATTGTCAGAGCTGCCGTTGTCGAGCGGTTTTTACTCGCATGGCAACTATAAACGCACAAACGCACGAATCGTCAGCGGCGACGCGCCGCCAAACTCCAATTTGACACATAAAAAGGGTGCCGCCGCAATTTGCGGCGGCACCCCTTCGGGAGAACAGGCAGTCCGGGGATCAGTTTCCGGATTTGCCGAAATAACGCTTGAAATACTCATACCACTCGTCGTAGCTGCCGGTTTCGGGCATTTCGCCGGGTTCCAGCTCCTCGTTGGAGCCTACGCCCACATCCTGGGGCCGCTCGTCGAAGGTGATGGTCAGTTCTACCTCCGCGCCGCCCCGGTAGACGGTGATGGTGGTGGTGTCACCGGCGGAGAACCGGCGCAGGGAGGAGGTCAGGGTGGAGTTGGAGTCCACCGGATACTCGCCCACGGCGATGATGATGTCCTGGGGCCGGATGCCGGCTGCTTCCGCGCAGCCACCTTCCACCACGGTCTGGACGTAGGAGCCCATGGGCAGGGAGTACAGCCGGGCGGTGGAGGCGTCCAGATTCATGACGGTGACGCCCAGATAGGCCTGGTTCCGCAGATAGCCGTAGGCCTTGAAATCCTCAATCATACCCAGCACATCGTCAATGGGGATGGCAAAACCGATGCCTTCGATGGACGCGCCGGAGCCGGTGGAGCCGGAATACTTGGCGGTGGTGATGCCGATGACCTGGCCCTTCATGTTGAACAGGGGGCCGCCGGAGTTGCCGGAGTTGATGGCTGCATCGGTCTGGAGCATATTGATGATGGTGCCGTCGGTGGACACGGAGCGGTCCTTGCCGGACACATAGCCCACGGTGGAGGTGGAAGTCAGCTCACCCAGGGGATTGCCGATGGCAACCACCATGTCGCCCACCAGAAGGGCATCGGAGGAACCGATCTCCACAGGGTCCAGGCCGGTGACCTCCACCTTCAGCAGGGCTACGTCGTTGATTTCGTCGCTGCCCACCAACGTGGCGGCATATTCCTCGCCCAGGTGGGTGGTGATCTGCAAACTGTCCGCGTCTTTCACCACATGGTGGTTGGTGATCACATAGCCGTCCTCGGAGATGATGAAGCCGGAGCCGGTGCCTGCCAGCTGGGAGCTGCTGCCGTAGCGGTCGGACAGATTCTGGTAGTTGGAAATGGCCACCACAGAATTCACGTTCCGGGCGTAGACCTGGCTGACGGTGAGTCCGTCGGTGGTTCCGGTGCCGGATACGCTGACACCGCCGATGCCCTGGGCGGCAATCTGGGACTGGAGCCGGTTTTCCATCTGGTCCAGCTGGGTGTGGAAATCCTCTGTCATCCCACTGACCACGGTTTCCCACCGCCGGTTCAGGATCGACGCTGTGATGCCGCAGGAACCGGCAATGACCGCCAGGGCCAGCACGGCAGCCAGCGCCTTTCTGCCCAGGCCGGACCGGGTTCCTTTCTTCGGGACAGGGGTGGATGCTTCGGCGGCAGGCTCCTGCCGGGGCTGGAAGCTGGTTTCGTAAGGGGAGTCGGCGAAGGGGGATTCTTTCCGTCCGGCGCCGGCGTTGCGGTAAACCCCTTCAGCAGGGGCAGACTCCGTGATAGGAGCGTTGTCTTCAGGCTGCAGCACCTGCTGCTCGTCATTGTGATCCATAGCGGAACCTCCTTGGTTTTCGTGCATTCATCATATAGAGATATTATGAACAAAAAATGACAGCCTGTCAAAGGAAATATGAATTTTCTCCGAAAAAAGTGGAAAGAAAAGAATACAGAAAAAGGAGCCGCGGAAAAGCTTCCGCGGCTCCCGGCGTGTCACTTCTTGCGGAAGGACATGCAGTCAGTACACTGATCCTGGGTGGGGTTGGACTCGTGGGTACCCACCATGATCTTGTCCAGGGCGCAGTAGTTGCTGGTCTGGGCGTGGTTGGCGCACTGCTTGACAGTACACTCGATGCACTTGTTGGCGTTCATAACAATAACCTCCTTTGTTTTGGGTTCTGAGGAAGTATGCCCACTGAAACAGGAATTATACATACCGGCCAGCCTCCGGTAAATTGGAGTTTGGCGAGGTGTTTCGATGATACCGTAGGGGACGGTTTGAATCAATGTGTGATTGCCACCGGCAATCACCAGGATTCTGATTCGCTGCGCGGAGCACCACCTCGACGTCCCGACCCAAAATCCGACCTCGATGGGCGGATTTTGGGAA
>JAFVMW010000106.1 GCA_017506735.1 Oscillospiraceae bacterium
TATGCTTATGGAAAGGCAGCTCCTTCCGCTGCCGGTATCATCCATCTGGGTGCCACCAGTTGTTATGTCACAGACAATGCGGACATCATCCTGTACCGGGACGGTCTGAAATACCTGCGCGGAGCGCTTTTGAAGGTGATCGCAAATCTGGCTGAATTTGCTGACCGGTATAAATCTATGCCCACCCTGGGCTATACCCACTATCAGCCCGCCCAGCTTGTGACCGTGGGCAAGCGGGCGACCCTCTGGATGCAGGATTTTCTGTCCGATCTGGAGGAGCTGGATTTTGTCATCGGCAGCATGAAGTTTCTGGGCTGCCGGGGCACCACCGGAACGGAGGCCAGCTTTGTGGAGCTGTTCGGCGGAGATGCTCAGAAAATCGATGAAATGAACCGGATGATCAGCGCAGACTTTGGATTTGAGGATTGCTACCCGGTCTGCGGTCAGACCTATCCCCGAAAGCTGGACAGCCGGATTTTGAATGTGCTTTCTTCCATTGCCCAGAGCTGCTACCGGATGGCAAACGACATCCGTCTTTTGCAGCATGACCGTCAGGTGGAAGAACCCTTTGAACAGAATCAGATCGGTTCCTCTGCCATGGCCTATAAGCGCAATCCCATGCGCTGTGAGCGCATTTGCTCCCTTGCCCGTTACCTGATGGCAGATGCCATGAACGCACCAATGACTGCCTCAGCCCAATGGCTGGAGCGGACGCTGGACGATTCCGCCAACCGCCGCATCTCCATGCCGGAGGGCTTCCTCTGCGCCGATGCCATCCTGCGTCTTAGCCAGAATGTGACCAATGGGCTCCATGTCAATGAAAAGATCGTGGAGAAAACCGTTCGGGAATATCTTCCCTTCATCGCCACGGAAAATCTGATGATGGAAGGTGTCAAGCGGGGCGGCAACCGGCAGGAACTGCATGAGATCATCCGCAGGTGTTCCATGGATGCCACCGCAAAAATGAAGAACGGTGAAACCTGGGATTTGCTGGCTGACCTGGCAGAATATGCTGCCTTTGGCATGACAAAGCAGGAAATGGAAGCCGTTCTGGAGCCTGCCAACTACATCGGCAGATGTCCGGAGCAGGTGGACCGCTTTCTGGCCGGAACCCGGCATCTGCTTTCGGATATCGGAAGCTCCGATCCCGGGATTGATCTCTGAGGAGGCCGCTATGGACGAAAAGATCCTCGTATTGGATTTCGGCGGACAGTATAACCAGCTGATCGCCCGGAGAGTCCGGGAGCAGCAGGTTTACGCGGAAATCAAGCCCTATCACAGAATCACAACCCAACAGATCAAAGCAGCCGGATACAAGGGCATCATCTTCACAGGAGGCCCCAACAGCGTCTATGGGGAAGATTCTCCGCATTTTGATCCTGAGGTGCTGAACCTGGGAATCCCGGTGCTGGGCATCTGCTACGGATGCCAGCTGATGGCCTGGATGGCGGGCGGTCAGGTAAGCAGCGCGGAAAGCGGCAGTGAATATGGAAAAACCATGCTCTACCGCAGGGAAAGCGGTCTGTTCCGGGATATTCCCCACACCAGTGTCTGCTGGATGAGTCACACGGACTATGTCAGCCAGGTTCCCGACGGCTTTTCCGTGATTGCCCATACGGATAAGTGTCCCTGCGCTGCCATGTGCGACGAAAGCCGCAGGCTGTACGGTGTGCAGTTCCACCCGGAAGTGACCCATACGGCCTATGGCAGGCAGATGCTGCATAATTTCCTGTATGATATCTGCGGATGCACGGGAACATGGAGTATGGATGGCTTTGCGGAACGGAGCATCACAAAATACCGCAGGGAACTGGCTGGAAAGAAGGTTCTCTGCGCTCTCAGCGGCGGCGTGGACAGTGCGGTTGCTGCTGTGCTGCTGCACAAGGCCATCGGAGATCACCTGACCTGTGTATTTGTCGATCACGGTCTGCTGCGAAAAAACGAGGGCGACTGGGTGGAACGTATTTTCCGTGGTCAGTTCGGTATGAATCTGATCCGGGTAAACGCCGAACATCGCTTTCTGCAAAAACTGGGCGGTGTGACAGAGCCGGAACGCAAGCGCAAGATCATCGGTGAGGAATTTATCCGGGTCTTTGAAGAAGAAGCACGAAAGCTGGGCCAGGTGGAGGTGTTGGTTCAGGGCACCATCTATCCCGATGTGATCGAAAGCGGCGCAGGCGATGCCAGCACCATCAAGAGCCACCACAATGTGGGCGGTCTGCCGGAACGTATGGAATTTGAGCGGATCGTGGAGCCCCTGCGGGAGCTTTTCAAGGATGAAGTCCGAAAAGTGGGTCTGGAACTGGGGATTCCGGAGGAACTGGTATTCCGCCAGCCCTTCCCCGGCCCCGGTCTGGCAGTCCGGATCATCGGTGCGGTTACCAGGGAGAAGCTGCAGGTTCTGAGGGAAGCAGACTGGATCTTCCGCAGCGAACTGGAAAGCAATCCTGTCAAAAACATCGCCAGCCAGTATTTTGCGGTACTCACCGATACCCAAAGTGTTGGTGTTATGGGAGATATGCGCACCTACGGCCACACCGTCGCCCTGCGCTGTGTGACGACGGATGATTTTATGACGGTGGACTGGACCCGTGTCCCCTTCGAGGTTCTGGAAAAAGCAAGCAGCCGGATCACCGGGGAGGTTCCCGGCATCAACCGGGTCGTTTTTGATATTACATCCAAACCGCCAGCCACCGTGGAATGGGAGTAGAGGAGGAAGTATCATGTGCGGAATTGTCGGATATACAGGGACGCAAAATGCTGCTCCGGTCTTGCTGGAAGGACTGAAGAA
>JAFVMW010000064.1 GCA_017506735.1 Oscillospiraceae bacterium
AGAATATTCTGGCATATTCTGTAGTTACCACGGCACCGCAGTGCCGTGCATCCTAAAAAAGACTTCCGGTAACCCCAAATGAGTCACCGGAAGCAGAAATTTTTATATTATTTCATTGTCCTCTTGACGGGTAGCGGTTCATTGCGGAAGGCTGTCCCTTGTTCTGTTTTATGTACCGGTCAGGGCTTGTCCAGGGGGATCAATGCTGCTACCAGCAGATACCGGGCGTCGTCGGAGCTGTAGGAGCAGGTGGACAGGGATACGGTGCGGACAATTTCCTCCCGGGGGAAATCGGTTTGAAAATCGGAGGCAGCCAGCACCTGATCCAGAAATTCCCGGTAGGTTTCCTCCGTGTGATCCGTCCGGTAAAGGGCATCCCGGGCGTCCAGGGACAGTCCGGCGATGACCTCCAGCCGGTAGTCCGCCTGGGGGGTCAGCAGGTACAGGGTTCGGTGGGCGCTGTAGTAGCCCTGGCTTTTGTAATCCTCCAGGGTGCCGAACATGGTGTCATCCAACAGATTGTGGCCGTAAACAATGGAATTCAGGTCTGAAAAATCACCGGAACACCGGAAATCCAGGAATATGGTTCCCCCATGGCGGTAGCTTCCGTCAAGTCCCGCGCGGAGGTAATCGGTGTTATTTTCCGTCTGGACAATGGGGTAGCTGATGGGGCTGTCGGGGCCGTAGATCCAGCCGATTACGTGGGGATTGTCCTCCAGCAGGGACTCAAAATCCACCTGGATCGGGGCGTATTCCGGCACCGGCTGGGACTCGGAGGGGTCTGTGGACTGGGACTCCGCCGGGGGACGGGAGGGAAGTGTGGGCTTCGGCAGGGTCTGGACATAGGCCTCCGCCTCCTGGTGGGTCTGCTGGCTTTCCCTGCGGTAGCCGGCAAATATCTCCAGAAGCTGAAAACCGGAAAAGATAAACAAGCCAATGGCGAAAATGGTAACAACTGTACGAATCACTTTGCTCATAAATCAGGGCCTTTCGAAATCAGATTGACTTGATTATACCAGAGGAAGCTCCAATTAACAAGGAGGTAAGAACTTTTCCTCTGAAAAAAATATTTTTTCCCATTTGTTTTGCCGGAAACCGGGAAAAAACCTGGCACAATGGAATTCCTGTAAATATTTGTTTCTATTTTGAAACAAATTGGAAGGAAGAAAACAAAGGAAAGGGAAGGAAATCCGAAGGAAACCCTTGCTATTTCGGTAAATTTATGATAATCTATTACGCGTATAGGTATGCGATTCTACGGTCTGGAAAACAGAGCCGCAGGAGTTGACATAAAGCTCATTCGGGCTGTTCCGGTCTACCGGAGGCGTCCGTTCATGCTGCCGCTCCGGCAATGGCCGGAGATCTGGCGGCGGAAAGGAGAAAACATTGAGCGAGAAATTACTGAATTATCTGGTCGCCCACGGCCAGTTGACTGAAAAACAGGCAGAGGAATTCCGCACCCAGAATGCCGAGACCGGCAGATCCATCCGGGAGCTGGTGGCGGAGAGCGGCCTGGTTTCCGAGGACCAGATGGTTGCCGCCCTGGCTGAGGTGGCAAGGCTGCCTGTGGTCCGTCTGTATGAGCAGCAGATTCCCATGGAGGTCCGGGGCCTGATGCGGCCGGACCTGCTCCGCGCAAACGTGGTTCTTCCCTTTGGCTACGATGAAAACGATCCCGGCACCATTTTGGTGGCCATCAACGATCCCATGAACATGAAGGCCCGGGATCTGGTTGCCATTGCCAGCAAATGCCGTGTGCGGCCCTACCTGGCCACCGCCAGCGAGATTCTGGTGGCCATCGACCGCTACTATGGCAGCGATGAGATGCGTGCCGTAGAAGAAAAATACAAGACGGACATGGAGCCCACCACCACCCTGGAGGAGCAGGCCATCAAGGAGGATGTCAACTCCGCCCCCGTGGTCATGCTGATTAACTCTCTGGTGGAGCAGGCTGTCCGCCAGCGCGCTTCCGATATTCACGTGGAGGCAGAGCCCGAACGGGTCCGGGTCCGCTTCCGTGTGGACGGTGTGCTCTACACCGCCGCTACATACAGCCTGAATATGCTCCCGGCCATGGTGGCCCGTATCAAAATCGTCAGCGGCCTGGATATCTCCGAAAAGAGAAAGCCCCAGGACGGCCGGTTCAGTCTGACCGTTGACCGCTGGGAGTATGACATCCGTGTTTCCACCCTGCCTACGGTCTACGGCGAGAAATGCGTTATGCGACTGAACCAGAAAAAGGCCCTGTCCCGGAATAAGCAGGCCCTGGGCCTGTTCCCCGAGGATCTGGTGAAATTCGACCGGATTCTGGCCCGTCCCAACGGCATCGTGCTGGTCACCGGCCCCACCGGTTCCGGTAAGTCCACCACCCTGTACACCGCCCTGAGTGAGCTGAACAACGACACGGTGAACATCGTCACCGTCGAGGACCCTGTGGAAGCCAACATCGAGGGCATCAACCAGGTTCAGGTCAACCCCAAGGCGGAGCTGACCTTTGCCAGCGCCCTGCGCTCCATTCTGCGACAGGACCCGGACATCATCATGATCGGTGAGATCCGTGACGGCGAGACGGCCTCCATTGCCATTCAGGCATCTATCACCGGCCACCTTGTCGTCAGCACCCTGCATACCAACGACACTGCCTCATCTGTCACCCGTCTGATGGATATGGGCGTGGAAAGCTACCTGATCGCCGACTCCACCGTGGGCATCATCGCCCAGCGTCTGGTTCGCCGGCTTTGCCCCAACTGCCGGGTGAAGCGGCCCATTCTGGACTATGAAGAGGCCTACCTGGAGCTTACCCCCGAAGAAAAGAAGAAGTACACCCATGTCTATGAAGCCGGCAGCTGCCCCCGGTGCAACGGCACCGGCTACCACGGCCGAATCGGTGTGTACGAGATTATGGAGATTACCCCGAATCTGCGCGGCCACATCGCCCGCAGAGCTGACACCGATACCCTCCGGGAAGCTGCTGTCAAAGAGGGTATGCTGACTTTGAAGCAGAGCAGCCGCCGCCTGGTGCTCGATGGCGTCACCACGGTGCAGGAAATGCAGCGCATTTCCGTCCAGGACGCGGATCTGGCCGGCGTGGATGCTCTGGCTGCGGAGGAATGATATGGAGAATTTGAAAGAAATACTGTACCGCGCCCTGGAGCAGGATGCCTCTGACCTGCACATGACCGTGGGCCTGCCCCCTGTATACCGGATCGACGGTCAGTTGATCAACTACGGCGACAAGATCCTGGTGGAAGAGGATATCGCCGCCGCGGTTCGGGCCCTTGCCAATGACAATCAGATGGCGGAACTGAAAAAGACCGGCGAATGCGACTTCGCCGTAACCTACGACGGCACCATCCGGATGCGCTGCAACGCCTTTTACCAGCAGGGCAACACCGCCCTGGCGCTGCGAATGCTGCCTCTGAAGGTTCCCACCGTGGAAAGCCTGGGTCTGGCTCCCATCATCGTGGAGCAGGCCAAGAAGCCCAGAGGTCTGGTGCTGCTCACCGGCCCCACCGGCTCCGGCAAAAGCTCCACTCTGGCAGCGCTGCTGGACTACATCAACCACAACTACCGCCGTCACATCATCACCCTGGAAAACCCCATCGAGTTTGTGTATGAGCATGACCAGTGCATCATCAACCAGCGTGAGGTGGGCGACGATACCGGCTCCTTTGCCGCCGGCCTCCGGGCTGCCCTCCGGCAGGACCCGGACGTGATCCTGGTGGGCGAGATGCGTGACCTGGAGACCATTTCCACCGCCATCACCGCGGCGGAGACCGGCCACCTGGTTTTCGGTACCCTGCACACCAAGGGCGCGGCAAACACCATCGACCGTATCATCGACGTATTCCCCCCGGCCCAGCAGGAGCAGATCCGCATCCAGCTGGCAGACGTTCTGGAATGCGTCATCGCAAAGGCTCTGCTGCCCGCCATTGGCGGCGGCCGTGAAGCGGCCTATGAGATTCTGGTGGCTACCCCTGCTGTCCGGAGCCTGATCCGGCAGAACAAGAGCTTCCAGATCACCAGCGCCATGCAGACCGGCAAGCGTCAGGGTATGCAGCTTCTGGACGATGCCCTGGCAGACCTGGTCCGCCAGCGGAAGGTCGCTCTGGACGTGGCGGAGACCGTTGCCAATGACCCCGCTGCCATGCGGGCTTCCATCGGGAGGTTTTAACAGATGCCTACCTTCAGTTTTGTAGCCGTTAACCAGATGGGCAAAAATGTCAAGGACTCCATTGAGGCGTCCAGTCTGGAAAGCGCCAAGAATACCCTCCGGAACTCCGGTTATTCCATCCTGGAGATCAAGGAGCAGGGCGCCCTGGAAAAAGACATTGAGCTGCCCTTCCTGGGAAATCCCACCGCAAAGGACATGGCGATTTTCTGCCGCCAGTTCCAGTCCATTCTCCGGGCCGGCGTGCCCGTATCCACGGTCCTGTCCATGCTGGCACAGCAGACCGAAAACAAAAAGCTCAACGCTGCCATCCGGGATATGCAGGCCAGCATCGAAAAGGGTGAAACCCTGGCCGGTTCCATGCGCAAGCACCCCAAGATTTTCTCCAGTATGCTGGTGAACATGATCGCCGCCGGTGAGGAATCCGGTAATCTGGAGGATTCTTTCGCCCAGATGGAGGCTTGGTTCGACAAGGCCAATAAGACCAAGGGCGCGGTGGGCAAAGCAATGATCTACCCCTGCATTCTGATTATCGTCATGGTCATCGTTATGATCATTATGATGGTCAAGATCATTCCCTCCTTTATGGGAACCTTCGACGAAATGGGCATGGAGCTGCCCCTGCCCACCCAGTGGGTCATGGCGGCTTCTGACTGGTTCGTGGAATGGTGGTGGCTGGTGGTGCTCCTGCTGGTGGTTGGCGTCGTCGGCGGCATGCTGTTCAACAAGACCGACAAGGGCAAGCACTTCTTTGGCTACCTGTCCAGAAAAATCCCGGTGGTCAAAGAGCTGGTGATCAAGTCCGCCTGCGCCACCTTCTGCCGCACGCTGGCCCTGCTGCTGGGCTCCGGCCTGTCCCTGACCGACAGCCTGGATCTGGTTGCCATGAATATGGGCAACATCTATTTCAAGGAAGCGGTTCAGTCCATCCGCAGCCAGGTTGGCCAGGGCTGGAGCATCAACGGCTCCATGCGGGATACCCGGCTGTTCCCTCCCATGGTCTACAACATGACCGGCATCGGCGAGGAAACCGGTGACCTCCAGGGCATGCTGACCAAGACCGCTGAATATTATGATGACGAAGTGAAAAACGCTACCGACAGCCTTCTGGCTCTGATGGAGCCCTGCATCATGCTGTTTCTGGCCGTGTTTGTCGTGATTCTGGTGCTGGCAATCTTCCTGCCTATGCTGAACATGACCAAGGCCTACGACCAGTACCTGTAAGAGAAAGAAGGCGCGAGCATGGACCTTCTGATTTACACTTTGATTTTTCTCCTGGGCCTGTGTGTGGGCAGCTTCTGCAACGTGCTGATCTACCGCATCCCCCGGGGCGAGGAATTTGTCCGCACCCCCTCCCACTGCTTAAGCTGCGGCCACGGCCTGAGCTGGTATGAGAATATCCCCCTGGTCAGCTGGCTGATCCAGGGCGGCAGATGCCGCAGCTGCGGCGTGAAGCTCAGCGCCCAGTACCCCATCGTGGAAGCCCTGAACGGTCTGATGTGGCTCATCACCGCCATGGTTTTCCGGGACGACTGGATTACGGTGGCGCTGTACTGCGGACTGTTCTCCCTTCTGATGGTGCTCTCCGTCATCGACTGGCGGACCTTCACCATTCCCAACGGCATCAACCTGGCGATTCTGATTCTCGGCATCGTCCGGGTGGCAACGGACCCGGCAAACTGGCTGACCTACCTCATCGGAATGTTCAGCGTGAGTCTGGTGTTCCTGCTGCTGCACATCCTCACCGCGGGCCAGGGCCTGGGCATGGGCGATGTGAAGCTGATGGGAGCCGCCGGACTGCTGCTGGGCTGGCAGAATATGATTCTGTCCGTCCTGGTAGGCAGTGTTTCCGGCGCGCTGATCCATTCCGTGCGGATGAAGCACGGCGCGGACCGGCGCCTGGCCTTTGGCCCCTATCTCGCCGCCGGCATCTGGCTGGCAGCTCTGACAGGACACAAGCTGATCCCTGCTTATCTCAGCCTCTTCGGGCTGTGATCGATTGAAAAAACGTTCATATACCACGAATATGACCGGGTTGGAGCGGAACCCGGGGAAGGAAGTTTATCATGAATAAAGTGAAAATTACCGGAAAAGTACTGGTGATCCAGCTTGGCCGGGAAGAAACGCGGATCGTGCTGATGAGCAAGGGCTCTGAGATCCTGCGCACGGTCACACTGGATACCCCTGCCGAGGCGGTGGAGGACGGTATGATCCGCAATCCGGATGTGATCCGGCAGATGCTGAAGAGTGCCATCAAGGAAGACCCGGAATTCAAGCGGGTGCGCCAGGTCATCTTCTCTCTGCGCACCTCCCAGGTGATCACCGAGAATGTGGAGATCCCTGAGCTGAACCCGGCGAAAACCGAAAAACTGATTGAATCCAACATGGACACCTATTTCCCTGTGGATGTCCAGGATTACCGGGTGGTCTGGCAGGTTCTGGCCGGCAAGACCGGCGAGAACGGCTCCAAGTACCAGTGCGTCCAGCTCTGGGCCGTGCCCAACGCCATCCTGGCCCGGTATTACAAGGTGGCCAATGACTGCGGCCTGTCCGTGGCGGCCATCGACTACTGCGGCAACAGCCTTGCCACTGCCGTAGGTGTTACCTACGCCTGTCCCCAGCACCTGGCCCGGATGGAAAAGAAGTCCGGCCTGAATATGGAGATCGGCTTCGGCGGCAAAAAGAAGAAGGGTGAGGCAGAAGCCCAGGCGGATTCCGAGGGCGCTGTGGCGGTCAGAACCAATCCCAGCACCAACCTGTATGTTTCTCTGGACAGAGATCTGCTGGGCATGACCTTTTCCCAGAACGGCCGGGTGGTGTACCAGCGCTTTGTCCGCAGCGGCTCCGAGCCCAGCTATCAGTTCGGCGAGCTTGCCATGATGCTGGAATACTACCAGTCCATGGAAACCGCCAGAGGCAGCACCATCCGCGGCGTCGTGGTGGGCAGCCTGGCCGAGGATGAGACCCTGGTGGCAGATCTGCAGGATGCTCTGGGCGTGCCTCTGGGCCGCTTCCGCGGCGACTGCGCTCCGGGCCTTGTGTTCTGCGTGGGCGCTGCCCGTACCGCCATGGATTTCGGCATCCCCTCTCTGAACAAGCTGGCCAGCGCCGGCACCCAGATGAAGGAGAGCCTGTGGCAGTACGGCGTGGTTCTGGCAGGCGGTCTGGCTGTGATCGCCGTGTTCATGATGCTCATGAGCTCCCGTCTGGTCTGGAACATGGACATCAGCAGCCTGGAAACCACCAAGCAGGCCCTGCAGGTGCAGGCCGCCAAGGTTGCAGGCTTTGCCGACAACTACTACGCCTACGAAAACAAGTACAACAGCTACGACGCCGACTGGGAAACCGTATTCTCCAGCCTGCGTACCTACAACGATAACCTGGTTCTGATGCTCAGCGAGCTGGAGGAGATCGTTCCCGAGAACAGCAGCGTGACCAATATGCAGATCGCTGCTGACGGCATGAACGTGACCTTTGCCTGCGCCAGCAAGGAAGAGGCCGCATATCTGATTATGGCCCTCCGGGAGCTGAAGTATGCGGATCTGAATTCCATCAGCAACCTGTCCGGCGGCGGCGGCGGTCCTGCCACCTCCTACGGCTCCGGCGAAAAGGCCCCCACCGAGGGCGGCGTCACCGGCATCAATGATCCCCAGCCCCTTCCCATTCCCGAGGAAACCCGGAACCCCGTGGCGGATCTGATTGCCTCCGAGCTGACCGAGGAGGAGCTGTTCGCCGTTCTGAAGGATCTGACTCCCGAGGAGCGAGATCTGCTCCGTGAGGTCTACGGACAGACGCCCGGCGGTGAGCCTGCCGAGGGCGAAGAACCCAAGAAGCTGGATGAGCTGAAGCAGGAGTATGCCTCCAAGCCCACTGCTGAACAGAAGCGGTTCTTCGAGGCCCGGCGCAGCGCAACGCGTACCCTTCTGACTATGGACCCCTTCGCAGCCGACCGCTTCCTCGAGCTGCTGGAAGAGGACTACGCCCGGGAAGAGGACGCGCTGCTGTGGTGGATGATTCTGGACGACCTGGCCACTCTGAAGCAGCAGGGCAAGCTGGATCTGGAAAACATTGAAGATGTTTCCGCCCTGCGTCAGCAGATGGACATTCTGGTGGATGTTCTGGTTCAGGACGAGGATCATCTGACTGCCACCGAGGATCTGATCTGCACCGACAGTTATATGGAGCTGTCCTACCTGTACTATCTGGAGGTGGCTCTGGAGCAGCGCCAGGAAGAGGAGCTGCCCTGGCTGAATGTGGACAAGGTCATCGGCGACATGATCGCCGGCGGCTTCAACACCGGTTCCGAGAATCTGGACGAAACGCTGGACAATCTGATCTCCGAGGAGACCAGAGAGCTTGTGGATTCTCTGGACACCGAGGAGGGCAGACGTGAGCTGCTGGAGGGCTACTTCTCCGAAGGCACCACCGGCAATCCCTACCTGGACAATGTTGTTTCCGATTATCTGACCAACGGCACCTCCGGCAGCGCTGAGGTGGACCGGATCATCACCGAGTTCCTGGCCGAAGACCAGACCGGAGAGATTCTGGACGACCTGCTGGACGGCTACATCTCCACCGGCACCACCGGCAACCCCGACCTGGACGCGCTGATCAGCGATTACCTGGACAAGGGCACCACCGGCAACGATCATCTGGACAAGATCATGGGCGACTTCATCGACTCCGCCGCAAAGGAGCTGACCTCCGAGCAGGTGGAGGAGCTGCTGAACAGCTACCTCACCGAGGGTACCACCGGCAGCCCCGTGTATGATGATCTTCTGAAGGATTATCTGACCAACAATACCACCGGCATCCCTGAGCTGGACGCCGTTATCGGCGAGGTCCTGGAAAACATGGAGGACCCCCTGGCCAATCTGACCCAGGAGCAGCTCACCGAGCTGATGAACAAGTACCTGGAGGATGGCACCACTGGCATCCCCGAGCTGGATGAGCTGCTGCTGAAGTACGTCACCGACGGCACCACCGGCAGAGCCGACCTGGACAAGCTCATCGACGAGGCAATCAGCGATATGGTTAACTCCGATGATCCCACCGCAGGTCTGAACGAGGAGAAGCTCGAGGAGCTGATGAACAAGTATCTGACCGAGGGCACCACCGGCCTGCCCATGATCGATGCGCTGATCTTCAAGTATATCACCACCGGCACCACCGGCAACGCCGATATGGACAAGCTGATCCTGGATTATCTGGCAGGCATGGGCGGCGACGGTGATCAGGACCCCGACAATGGCTTCACCAAGGAGCAGGTCGCCGAGATGATGGAGAAGTACCTGGAGGACGGCACCACCGGCAATCCCCTGTACGATGAGCTGATTGCCAACTATCTGACCACCGGCACCACCGGCAACCCCGACCTGGACAAGCTGATCGAGGACTATCTGAAGGAGAATCCCAACGCCGGCTTCACCAAGGAGCAGGTTGCTGAGATGATCGAGAAGTACCTGGAGGACGGCACCACCGGCAACCCCCTGTACGACGAGCTGATCCGCAAGTACCTGGAGGATGGCAGCACCGGCAATCCCCAGCTGGACAAGATGATCGAGGATTACATGAAGGATCTGCTGGGCGGCGACGGCAAATTCACTCCCGAGCTCATTGGAGAGCTGATGGATAAGTATCTGCAGGACGGCACCACCGGCAATCCTGTCATCGATAAGCTGATCTACAAGTACATCACCGAAGGCACCACCGGCAACGCTGAGTGGGATAAGATGATCACGGATTATCTGAAGAACCTGGCCGGCGGCGGTGGCGGCGGCGGCAACGGCGGCAACGGCGGATTCGGCGGCGGCATGGGCAATCCCCAGGACACCCGGATCTTCTTCACCGTCAGCCTGGGCTACAAGGATGAGCTGAAGGCCGCAGAGCTTGCCCGTAAGGGTCTGTACTACGACGCAAAGATCTCCAAGCTGGAGGTGGAAGAATAATGAAGATTCTGAAGAAATACTGGAAGCTCCTGCTTGGTCTGGCGCTGGTCGCTGCTGCTGCGTTCCTATATTATAATGTATACCAGACCGAGCTTGCGGAATACGAAACCGAGTCCAAGCAGCTCAAGACCATGATCACCGGCCTGGAGAACAGCATCCGGGAGAACAACCGCTATGTTGACATCCAGGACGAGCTGGAGCCTGCCAACGCGGCTGTGGACGCCAGCCGTCTGGAGCTGTACGATCACTTCCCTGTGGAGCTGAAGGAAGAGGACCAGATCATGTACGTGCTGTATCTGGAAAAGACCTTCGGCACCGAAATTCGGTTTGCCTTTGGCAAGGCCCAGGAGATCACGGTGCTCCGGGACGGCGCCAAGCTCATGGGCCTGACTCTGACGGTGAACTATGAAACCACCTACAAGGGCTTCCAGGACATGGTGAATTATCTGGCAACGGACTCCAAGATCACCTCTGTCCAGTACGCGACCATCCAGTACGACGCGGCCAAGGATCTGGCCACCGGTACTGTGACGCTGCTGCTGTATATGCTGGACTCCGAGGATCTGCAGTACCTGCCCCCGGATGTCTACGTACCCGACACCGGCAAGGACAACCTTTATGATTAACCGCACCGCCAAAAAACAGAAAGGAGGAGACGAGAATTGAGAAAGCATAACGAAGGCTTTTCCCTGGTGGAAATTGTGGTCGCAATTGCGATTCTGGGACTGATCGTGGTACCCTGCGGTTCCGCGCTGCTGATGTCCATCCGCATCAACGAAAAAGCCCAGCAGATGATGCAGGCCCAGCTCGCCGTCTCCTCCGCAGTGGAAACACTGATGGCGGAAGGAATTGAGAGAGCAAGCAACGATTATGATGTAGTGGATGGTGTTGACCGTTTTCCGGATGTTAAAGTGATCACTGCGCGCGAAAGCGAGAACACACCCTACTACACCGTCATCGTTGAAGACACAGAACAACTGGTGAAAATTGAAACCACCATCCGGGCAAAGGAGGTGGCTGGTCAGTGAGAAAGAAACATGATGAAGGCTACGCACTGGTATTTGTGCTGGTGGTCATGGTGGTTCTCAGCCTGATCGCCATTTCCCTGATGACCGCCGCTCTGAAGAATCTGCAAAACCAAAAAGCAACCGTGGCGCAGATGGAGGCCAAGTACGAGGCCCAGGGCGAGATGGAAAAAACCATCGCGCAGGTTACGGATAGGCTTTCAACGCTGTTCGGAGCCACAGGAGAAAGCAACAGCCTGAACACCACGACCAGTGTGTTCCGGGAGGAGATCCAGGCACGGTTTCAAGATTTAGTGCTGAACAATCTGGGTGTATCTTATAATGTAGAGAGCGTGGCCTGGGATGGCATGAACTGCAAGGTGGGTTTCACCCGACAGGATGCCCAGGGAAAGGTTTCTGTGTCCTGTGTTCTGGTGCTGGAAAACGCAGTCCGGACAGAAGCAGAGGGGGCAGGCTCGGTATACTTTTTGAATCAGCCTTCAAAGATAACCTATGAATCCTACACAGTCACTTATCTGAATCCCTCCGAACCCGAGGAAGGAGGGGACGCATGAAAAAGCTGAAACAAAACGGTGGCTTCACCCTTCTGGAACTGGTCATCGCCATGGCAACCGGCGTGCTGGTATTCACAGCTGCTTCCACCATTCTCTTGCTGGGCCTGCGGATCAATAATCTGACCACCGGCACCATCATCCGGCAGAATACCACCAGTACCGTATTGAAGGTGGTGGAGCGGATGGCTTCCGAGGGCATTATTACAAAGGTGGAATCGGATGGAGACTCCTGGGAGATTTATAACAGTGAAAAAGTCGTGTTTTCCTATGACTCCAAACGGCAGGCAATCTTCACCGGCGAAGCCTTTGACTATGAAACCATTGTCAACGGGAACCCAATGATGGTGGGCGTGTATGCCTCCAACCTGGTCATTGACGATAATGGTGTTCTGACCCTGGCGGTGGAAACGGAAGACGGCTCCTACCAATCTTCCATTTACTGCCGGACACTGGCTTTGCCGAATCAGGAAGAGGAGCGGACCTTTGATACGACCAAGGTAAGAGGGGTATTTCTTGATCTGCTGTACGACCAGTACCGGATGAAGGGCGGACAGCCTAACCCGGGTGTGATTCTGGACAGCGAAGAGCGTTCCACAGGCAAGTACTATGCTGAATGGTATATTTGCGAGGCGAAGAAGAACCCGGAGCAATGGATTTCCGGCGAATGGAACAAGGACACCCCCTGGTGTGCCTGCTATATCTCCTACTGCCTGAGCAAATTGCCTGCCAGTGCCTTCGCACAGGGAGCATCGATTCCCTGCTACGCCAATGTTGATGACTTTATTCAGTTCTTCGACAGGAACGACGAAAAAGAGTGGACACAAACCCCCTCTGCCGGCGACATTGTATTCTTCGACTGGCTTATGGGCGACGATCCCTCCCACGTAGGCGTCGTTCTCTCTGTTAGTGGAGATCAGCTGTACACCATCGAAGGCAACTCCGCTGGCATGATCGCTGTCCGTCAGTACAGCCTCAGCGACAAACGCATCATCGGCTACGGTATTCTTCCCTGGAGCGCCGAATGATTTTTGCGGAACAAGATAATGGATAATGCACAACTTCCGGATGGCCTAGAACGGGCTTCATCCGGAAGTTTTTATTGCACAATCGTTTGCGCAGAAGTCGAAGATACAAAAATAATTCTAATTATAGTAAAGAAAAGTGGTTGCATAAAATGGGGAAGTATGGTATGCTTAACAAGAGACTCTATCGCCAAAGTGTGACCCGCTGGTGAGGCTGGGTAACGATCCCCGGGCTGCTCCAAAGACGCTTATCCAGCGTTATCGGTTACGGACTGCGGCGGCGAGCCAATCAATACTATGTGCAGAAAGCACGAAAAAAACGGGAGGACATTAAAAGATGAAACACAACAACCTGTTTCTGACTCGGTGTCTGGCCGTTCTGCTTGCTCTGGCTCTGTGCCTGGGCAATGTCAGCACCGGTCTGGCACTGACGGTCTTTGCCGCTGACAACAGCGAAAAGACCAATGTCAACGCTGCGTCCACCGCTCAGAACGAGCAGATGAACGCAGACAATGGCTCCGCTACCTCCGCTTACAAGCTGGCTGCCCAGCTGTACGGCAATGAGGTTGCTGCCGCCATCCTGAATTCCGGTGCTCTGGCTGGTGACATCGCTGTCAACTACAGCCTGCCCACTGTCGAGGGTCTGACCCTGGATGGTGGCATCCTGACCGCCGAGACTCAGGACGCATGGGTGCCCTACGCTTACGGCCCCGCATTCGACAACGCCGCTGCCTACACCTTCGACGGCAACACTGCCGAGTGGGAGACCAAGACTGTCTTCGTCACCTACAAGATGGCTGTTGCTGACGGCATCGCCGCCGATGAGGCTTTCCTGAAGAGCCTGAAGGCTCAGTATGACGACCAGAAGGCCGCCATGGCTGACCTGCTGGACTGGAAGGTCGACATGGAAGAGCTGAGCCGCATGAAGCTGCGTGTGTTCAACAGCATCATCAGTGGTTATGACTTCACTGAGGAAGACAATGACCCCAACGATGCCAAGAACCTGGAGCTGCGTGCTTACTTCCAGGATCTCATCGAGAACCTGCTGAACACCTGCTCCGGTGAGACCTACCTGACCGTTGTTGACATGCTGAATGTCTTCATGAACAACGGCATGGTCTACTTCTACCAGAACTCCGCCGCCATCCGTGAGGAAGTCGCCAAGCTGAGCGCCAACCTGAACGGCCTGGTGGGCGACAAGGAGAAGGAAGACGCTCTGGCTGAGCTGATGGACCTGTTCAACTACGGCCACTACATCGAGCTGATCGCTGATCTGGGCGAGGCTATGGAGTCCATCCACTCCCGCCTGGCTTACGACAACGCCGGCATCCTGACCACCAGCGCCAAGAACCTGAAGTCCTTCGTCGACGTGATGGATTCCATCACCGCTGAGGACATCGCTCTGGCTGACGGCGAGATCTACATCATCGCCTCTCCTCTGATGGTTACCGATGACTCCATCATCGCTGTCACCATCGAGGTCACCGTCAACGGCGAGACTGTTTCCGTCCCCGTGGGCGCAGAGTACGACCTGGACGTTGTGATCACCGAGGAAATCGTTGAGAACATCATCGAGGTTGCCAACGAGACCGTTACCGAGACCATCACTGAGATCATCGACACCCTGAACGCCGAGCAGAACCTGGCTATCGAGGGCGACCTGACCCGCTTCTTCGACATCGAAATCGACGAGGAAGGTCTGAAGGCTATGGTCGGTGAGAACATCGGCAAGCTGGAGATGCCCAAGCTGAACATTCAGCCCAAGCCCTTCATCATCCGCTTCGTGAATGCTGCTACCCGTATGGCTGAGCAGTACGTCATCACCATCCTGGACCGTACCATTGAGCTGCCTCAGATCTCTGAGGACCGTCAGTTCCGTTTCGAGTACTACCTGAACGGCCAGCAGATCGGCATGAACGGCTTCTACACCTTCTCCCCCGACGAGATGGATGAGCTGTTCGAGGACCAGACCCTGGTTCTGGATCGTGTTGTCATCGACCGCCGCGTTGAGATGATCAACATGTTCGTTAACGCTCTGAAGGCTGAGATGGGCGAGGACGCCGTTGCCCTGGATGGCAACACTCTTACCATCACCCTGCCTTCCGCTTCCGCTGCCAGCGACATGGCTACCGGCGTTGTTAACTCCAACATCGGTTACGTCGGCCTGAACAACGAGGCATTCTTCTACAACGAGGGCGAGTTCCAGAGACTGTCCATGCAGGCTCTGCTGAACGCTGTCCTGGCTGACCCCAACTTCACCAACGAGACCATCATTGCTCTGGCTGAGAATGAGGGCGGCAAGCTGATGACCACCACCGCTCAGCTGGGTACCTCCACCGAGGATATCGTTGTTGAGGATCTGGAGCTGGTCTTCGTTCTGGAGTCCGTCCCCTCCAAGCTGATCACCCTGGGCAACGGTCTGAAGGCTGTGAAGAACAACTTCACCTTCGAGACCGCTAAGATCAACACCGTTGATGGCGAGTTCAATGCTCTGACCATGAACCTGTACGCTCCCGAGAAGATCTACGAGGCTTACCTGGCTGTTCTGCTGGCTAGCTTCGAGCTGGATCAGTCCAACATCAACGACATCAACAACGAGATCGCCGTTGAGTTCTTCTATGACTATGTTGACGCTGTCCTGGGCAGCGAGAACATCTCCATGCAGACCTTCCAGAACACTCTGGACATCGCAATCAACACCGCTAACTACCTGCCCAAGATCGAGATCGCTGACCGTGACATCATGCACCTGGCCAAGTACTTCGATCTGATCAACGACCTGTACAAGAACATCACCTACTACCCCATGGGCGAGGCTGCCGGCCAGATGCTGGCTACCACCTCTGACGAAGGCCTGAAGCAGATCATGGAGCTGATTGGCTTCGAGTTCTCCGCCGAGATCGCTCCCCTGGTTGCTGAGCTGCAGCCCGGCGCTGAGACCTACTTCTGGGCCACCGCTGACCTGCTGAACACCTCCATCGATTTCGAGGCTCTGGTTCTGGATCTGGATGCCGCTGTTGAGGGCACCAAGGATCTGTACCATGCTTACCAGAACGGCGAGCTGAAGGAAGAGGCTCTGAACATGGCTAAGGGCTACGGCCTGACCAACGCCGCTGACTTCACCACCAATCTGTCCGAGCGCGCTGCTGAGCTGACCGGTCAGGCTGTCATCGTCCTGATGGGCGACACCGAGGGCGACCTGGTCATCAACGAGGCTACCATCCTGGACCTGAACGGTCACACCATCAACGGCAATGTCATTGCCAAGAACGGCCATCTGCTGATCGTTGACTCCACCATGAGCAACAACCAGGCTGGCGGCGTCAACGGCGACGTTTCCGGTCATGTCATGATCATCTCCGGTAACTACACCGACGATGTCACCGCTTTCCTGAAGGATGGCTACACTCAGAACGAGGATGGCATGGTCTACAACGAGCTGTTCCGCATTGAGAAGAACGGCACCGATCTGACCTACTATCTGAACTCTGATGTCATGCACGAGCAGGCAGTTTCCGGTCTGCTGCCCAACATGGGTGTTGTCGCTGCTGAGATCGCAATCGACATCGCTCTGAATCAGTACCCCCTGACCTACCTGGCCGTTGAGGGCAAGGAGATCATGCACCTGAACGTCGAGGACATCATCGGCGCTGTCTACAGCATCGTTAACAGCGATCTGCTGCGCGGTACCGTGAATGATATTCTGGACAATGTTTCCCTGAAGCAGGTTAAGGAACTGGCTAAGGATCTGGCTGCTGAGCTGGAAGACTTTGCCGCCATCGCTATGGATCTGACTGTTTCCGACTTCCTGAACGAGGTTCCCTCTCAGCTGGTTGAAACCAAGCAGATTCTGATCAACTGTGCAGAGATCGCTAAGGACCTTGCTGCTGAGCTGAAGGAGTTCGTCAAGGCTGCTGAGGATGTTAAGGAAGCCACCGGCCTCCGCGATGCTGCCAAGAAGCTGTATGATGCTATTGACTTCGCTGACCTGAAGGCTCTGGCCAAGGAACTGGCTGCTGAGCTGAAAGCATTCGGCGCTGTTGTCAAGAGCATCAACGTTCCCACCAACTACGATGAGCTGTCCGAGGGTGCCCGTAAGCTGGTTGATATGATCAACGCTCACGGCATCGCTGGTCTGGCCATCGACGTTGCCGCTGAGGTCAACGACTTCGTTCCCTATGCCAACGCCCTGTATTCTGCTATCATTACTCACGAGGATGGCATTAAGGACACTGTTTCTGATTACGTAGATGTCCTGCTGAACAACGACATCATCAACTTCGGTAACCTGGCTGACCTGGCTAAGGAGATCGCTGCTGATCTGATGAACTTTGACTCCATTGCTGCTTCCATCAACAATGATGAGAAGATCGGCTCCTACGAGATCACTGTTGCTCCCTGGGATCTGACTGTTGACCACATTTATGGCAACGGCAAGGATTACCTGACTGTTGGCTTCGAGTGCAATCCCGACGAGATGAAGACCGTTAATGTTGGTTTCGCATTTGAGGGTGAGAACGTCAAGCAGTTTGTCAAGCTGCTGGTCGAGCTGAAGCACATTTTCGATCCCGAGCGTTCCTACCTTGACATCGACATTTTCCGTCCCACCACCGATAACGGCATTCTGAGCCTGGGTGGCACTATTGAGGGCCGCCTGTCCTTCGATCTGACCGTTCCTTACAACGCTGACGGCGCTGCTAACTGCTATCCCGCTATTGTCGCTGTCGCCCTGGCTTACGCCAATGAGGACAACCGCGCCGAGCTGGTCGCTGCTCTGAACGCTGACAACGATTACCTGCGCTCCATGGCTCTGAAGAATGCCATCGACAACTGTTCTGTTGAGGATGTCATCTCTGCCATGAAGCTGATGAACCGCACCACCAGCTTCTACGAGATGGCTGAGGCCATTGGCGTTAATGTCACCGTTGAAGAGGCTGAGCTGGAGGTCATCTGGCACTTCGTCACCGTCTGCTTTGGCAAGCTGCTGGAGATCGGTGAGGAAATCGGCCGTGAGTCCCTGCTGGGTTCCCTGGACAAGGATAATGACGGCGTCTACGTCCTTGAGTCCACCTACTCCGCTGACGCTGACATCTATTCTAAGGGCTACGGCCTGTACATCAACGCTGAGAAGCTGTATGAGTGCTTCGAGGTTAAGGTGTTCGATCTGGACTGCCTGTGGGGCGATGTGAACCACGACGGTTATGTCAACGCTAAGGACGCTACCCTGGTTCTGCAGTATTCCGTCGGCACCAACGAGGGCTTCTTCTGTGAGGCTAAGGCTGACGTCAATGGCGATGGCTTCATCAATGCCAAGGACGCTACCCTGATCCTGCAGCACTCCGTTGGCACCATCACCAAGTTCCCCGTTGAGGAATAATTTCCTCCCCGTTATACAAGGAGTAAAAAAGCTATGAAAAAGTTTCTGAGTGTACTGCTCGTTGCTGTTCTCGCTCTGTCCTGCTGCTCCGTGGCCTTTGCTGCTGAGCCCGGCTATGTCTCCGTTCCCGATAAGGTTGCTGAGGCTGGCAAGACTGTTGACCTGACCGTCACTGTTACCGGCGAGTTCGCTAACTACGAGATCATCTTCACCACCGCTGACGAGCTGACCATCACTGGCTTCACCGGCATCACCGGCAATCCCGCCAACGGCAAGGTTGCCTTCGCTAAGGATGAGAACGTTTCTTCTCACTCCTTCACCATCACTATCGCTGTTGCTGCTGACGCAGCTCCCGGCAAGTACCCTGTGAACGCTAACGTTCTGTTCGTCTCCGACCGTAACCTGGTCGACCTGGACGTTGCTGACACTGTTGGCTACATCATCATCGAGGGCGAGCCCGAGGAGACCACTGAGCCTGAGGCTCCCACCACTGAGCCCACCGAGCCCGAGGCTCCCACCACTGAGCCCACTGAGCCCGAGGCTCCCACCACCGAGCCCACCGAGCCCGAGGCTCCCACCACTGAGCCCACTGTGCCTTCTGTGCCCACTGAGCCCACTGTGCCTTCCGTGCCCACTGAGCCCACTGTGCCTTCCGTGCCCACTGAGCCCACTGTGCCTTCTGTGCCCACCGAGCCCACTGAGCCCTCCGTGCCCACTGTGCCCACTGAGCCCTCCGTCCCCGAGACCACTGACCCCGAGGAGACCACTCCTCCCCCCACTACCCCCTCTGTGCCCGGCGACGAGCCTCCCGTGGGTAAGTACGACTTCGCTGTTATGAATGGCGTTCTGATGAGCGTGATGGTTCTGTCCGCTGCTGCTTACGTCGTTCTGAAGCGCAACGCCGTTAAGTAATTTTCCATCCTCGCGTAAGCGGTGGGGCATCCCCCCACCGCTTACTTTTCCTTAAAGGAGAACACTATGAAAAAGATCATGGATATCAACGCAATTCTGAAGATTGTGATCGCTGTCCTTTCCGCGGTGCTGGTTTCCCTTGGCGGCGTTGCCATTGTGGTCAGCCAGGACGAACCCGCGCCTTCTACTGTCCCTACGGAAACCACCCAGCCCCCCACCACTGCCGTTCCCACTGAACCCACGGAAACGGAGCCGGTTCCCACGGAAACCGAGCCCGATCCCAAGCTGGACGAGCTGCGTGCTTTGAATGAGAAAAATCCGGATATCGATGGTTGGATCATGATTGAAGATACCATCGTTGATTTTCCCGTTGCCTACACCCCCGATGAGCCTGACAAGTATATTCGCATGAACATCGAGGGCAAATATAGTTACTACGGCACTCCCTATATCAGCAAGCGCTGTAAAATGGAAGCCGATGAAGAGAGCCAGAATCTGATCATCTATGGCCATAACCTGGAGAATGGCAAGATGTTCAGCAACCTTCACAAGTTTGACAAAGAGGATTACTGGAAGGAGCACAAGGTCATTGAGTTCTGGACCACCGAGGGCCACCGTACTTATGAGATTATGGCCGCCTTCTATGATCGGATCTACTTCGACTGGGAAAAGGAGAAGTTTGAGTTCTATCGGTTCACAGATGCTGAGAACGAAGAAGAATGGAACGAGATGATCGGCAAATTCAAGGAGAAGTCCTGTTATGATACCGGTGTGGATGCCCTCTACGGCGACCGCCTGCTGATGCTGATCACCTGCTCTTACCACACGGAGCATGGTCGCTTCGTGCTGATCGCTGTGGAGCATACCTCCGAGAAGTGGGCAGAAATGCCTCCCGAGACCACCGCTCCCACCCAGACCACTGCGCCTACCGAATAACAATTAACGCACCGACCCTGATATGATCCCCCTAAAGTAGACCATGGAAATATCCAAGTCTATTTTAGGGGGATATTTCTATGTCCAGGTCAAAGCATAGTGCAGAATGGAAAATAGAAATTGTAAAGAAATATCTATCTGGCGAAGGATCATATGAA
>JAFVMW010000065.1 GCA_017506735.1 Oscillospiraceae bacterium
CAGCACACTTTTTGAGAGGCAAAACCTGCCCCTCAGGATAAGTGCGCTGTTTTTTCGATTTTTATCCACAGTTTGAGACTATTGCAGATGAAAAGAGGTGCTGCCTCTTATGATTCCGTAAAATCATTTTGAGACAGCACCCTCGTGAACACGATAGGCGCAGAACAAACATGATCTTCTGACTTTTCATTCACAGTCCTTTTGCGGACTGCGCCTGAAAAGTCAGGGAGTCTCCCACGGGCTAAAAAAGTGTCGACCGGACACTTTTTTGCACCAGTGTGCCCACTGGTGCCGCCCTTTCGACTCCTCTCCCACACATACCAAACGAAAAGGACATCCTTTCGGATGTCCTTTTCGTTTGGTGCGCGAGGGGGGAGTCGAACCCCCACGCCCGGAATGAGCACTAGAACCTGAATCTAGCGAGTCTACCAATTCCACCACTCGCGCGTATTTTGTTGTTTTCGCTTTCGGTGTTCCCGATTGCTTCGATATATTACCACGGGGAGCGGGATTTGTCAACACCTTTTTTCAAAATTTTGCAAATAATCGTCAGCGTCTTTTCTTTTGGTGTGTTTTGTGCTACACTATAATAAATACATCATTCATCGGAGGCTACCTATGGAATTTCTCCCCCTTTGCAGGCAGGATATGCTGGACCGGGGCTGGGAGCAGTGCGATTTTGTCTATGTGATCGGTGACGCGTATGTGGATCACCACTCCTTCGGCCATGCCATCATCAGCAGAATGCTGGAGCAGGCAGGCTACAAGGTGGGCATCATCTCCCAGCCGGACTGGAAAAAGCCTTCCTCCATCAATCTTTACGGCCGTCCCCGTCTGGGCTTTCTGGTGTCCGGCGGAAATATGGACTCCATGGTGAACCACTACTCGGTCACCAAGCATCGCCGAAAGACCGACGCCTATACCCCCGGCGGTGAGATGGGCAAGCGGCCCGACTACGCCACCGTGGTCTACTGCAACCTGATCCGCCAGACCTACAAGGATGTGCCCATCATCATCGGTGGCATCGAGGCCAGCCTGCGGCGGCTGTCCCATTACGATTACTGGTCCGAGTCCATGAAGCGGAGCATTCTCCTGGACTCCCAGGCGGATCTGCTGCTCTACGGCATGGGTGAACGGAGCATCGTGGAGGTTGCCGATGCCCTGAATTCCGGCATGGAGGCCAGGGACATCACCTACATCGACGGCACCGTATTCAAAACCGACACCCTGGACGAGAGTCTGCCCACCATTGTCCTGCCCTCCTACGAGGAGCTGAAGGAGAACAAGCGCCGTTACGCCGAATCCTTCCGCATCCAGTACGGCAACTGCGACCCCTTCACCGCGAAACGGCTTGCCGAGCCCTGCGGTGGAGTGTTTGTGGTGCAGAATCCGCCCCAGAAGCCTCTGACCACCGAGGAAATGGACAATGTCTACGGGCTGCCCTACTGCCGCACCTACCATCCCAGCTACGAGAAGGCCGGCGGCATCCCTGCCATTGAGGAGGTTCGGTTCAGTCTGGTCTCCAACCGGGGCTGCTTCGGTGCCTGCTCCTTCTGTGCCCTGACCTTCCACCAGGGCAGAATCATCCAGAGCCGAAGCCACGAGTCCATTCTGGCAGAGGCGGAGCTGATTACCAAGGAAAAGGACTTCAAGGGCTACATCCACGATGTGGGCGGCCCCACCGCCAATTTCCGCCACCCGGCCTGCGACAAGCAGCTGTCGAAGGGTGCCTGCGGCGGACGGCAGTGCCTGTATCCCACCCCCTGCAAGAATATGAAGGCCGATCACTCCGACTACATCGCCCTGCTGCGCAAGCTCCGGAAGATCCCCGGGGTGAAGAAGGTCTTTGTCCGCAGCGGCATCCGGTTTGACTATCTGCTTGCCGACAAGAAGGATACCTTCTTCCGGGAGCTTGTCCAGTACCACATCTCCGGTCAGCTGAAGGTAGCCCCGGAGCACGTATCCGACGCGGTACTGGCCCGGATGGGCAAGCCGAAGAACGCGGTCTACAACAAGTTCGTGGACAAGTATTACGCTCTGAATCAGGAATTCGGCATGAAGCAGTTCCTTGTCCCCTACCTCATGTCCAGTCATCCCGGCTCCACGCTGAAGGAAGCCATCGAGCTGGCTGAATACATCCGGGACATGGGCTACAATCCGGAGCAGGTTCAGGACTTCTATCCCACCCCCTCCACCCTGTCCACCGTCATGTATTATACCGGCCTCGACCCCCGAACCATGGAACGTGTCTATGTCCCCACAGACCCCCATGAAAAGGCCATGCAGCGGAGTCTGATCCAGTACCGGAATCCCAAGAACTATTACCTGGTCCGGGAGGCTCTGATCAAGGCCCACCGGGAGGATCTGATCGGCTCCGGCCCCAAGTGTCTGATCCGGGCAGTGCCTCCCAGAGCAGGCGGCTATCCTGCTGCTCCTGCCAGGAAGGCAGCCCCCGGCAAACCTGTCACCAAACCGGCTGCAAAGCCTGTTGGCAAAAAGTCCTCCCCCAAGCCCCCGGTCAAGGCCCCAAAGCCTGTCGCCAAGGCCGCCCCCAAAAAGAAACGGTAATCCCATTTTATATGAAAAGGAGACATTGATATGAAAAGACTTCCTCCCCACATGCAGCTAATTTTCGGCATTCTCGGCATTCTGGCAGGCTCTCTGCTCTTCGATCTGTTTGATCTGCTGTTCTGAGCCTTCCGCGAGGTGAACGCCATGTATGAATGGAAAGAAATCTCAATCACGGACATGAAGGGCTTCGCCATCGGTCACGCCCAGGATGAAGTCCATGCCACCGGCTGCACTGTCATTCTGCCGGAGAAGAAGGCAGTCTGCGGTGTGGATGTCCGGGGCGGCGGCCCTGCCTCCCGGGAAAACCAGCTGCTCAATCCCCTGATGAGCAACGACGGTGTCAACGCCGTACTGCTCTCCGGCGGCAGTGCCTACGGTCTGGACGCCGCCCGGGGTGTGATGATCTATCTGGAGCGCCAGAAAAAGGGCGTGAAGGTGGGCGATGCCATCGTGCCCATCGTGGTGGGCTCCTCCATCTTTGATCTGGGCTGTGTGGACGGCTCCGTCCGCCCCGATGCCAATATGGGCTACAAGGCCTGTCTGGACGCAAAGAGAAATCTGGAGCGCAACGGTAACGTGGGGGCCGGAATGGGTGCCACTGTGGGCAAGCTCATGGGCGCGGGACGCTCCATGAAGTCGGGCCTGGGCTGCTACGCCGTCCAGGTGGGCAATCTCCAGGTGGGTGCCATCGTGGTGGTCAACGCCATCGGCGATGTGTACGAGCTGGACTCCCAGAAGGAGCTGGCAGGCCTGCTGAACGCCGACAAGACTGGTATGATCAGCAGCGAATTTGAAGCCGTGAAGCTGCTGCAGCTTGCAAGCCAGTTCTCTCTGAACACCACCATCGGCTGCGTCATCACCAACGCAGGGCTTGACAAGGCCGAAATGAACAAGGTGGCCGCCATGGCCTCCAACGGCATCGCCCGAACCATCCGTCCGGTGAACACCAGCATGGACGGCGACTCCGTCTACGCCATGAGCGTGGGCAGGGTCAAGTCCTGCGCCGACGTGGTGGGCACTCTGGCCGCCCATGTGCTGGGAAAGGCCGTGAACCGGGCTGTGCTGGAAACCGATGAAATCTACGGCTACAAGTCCGCCAGAAGCTTTCTGTAAAGGAGAAGGGAATCCATGAAGAAACTGTTTATCCGTGCCGACGATCTGGGCTACTGCGAGTCCGTGAACTACGGCATCAACCGGGCCGTCCGGGACGGCATTGTCCGCAGTGTGGGTGTGATGCCCAATATGGAATGGGCTGAGCATGGCGTGCGCCTGCTGGATGGCGCTGACGTGACCTTCACCGTCCACGCCAACATCTGCCAGGGCAGACCTCTGACCGACCCCAGGCTGGTTCCCAGTCTGGTGGACGAGAATGGCTTTTTCAAGGACAAGAGCCTGTACCGGGAAGCCAAGGAGGATTTTGTGGTACTGGAGGAAGTCGTCCGGGAAGTGGAGGCCCAGTATCTGCGCCTGGTGGAGCTGATCGGCAAAAAGCCCTACATGGTGGAGGCCCACGCCGTTCCCAGCGCCAACTTCAACAAGGCCCTGGCCATCGTGGGCCAGAAGTACGGTCTGGCCGGTATGGGCTTTGTACCCGGCCGCGGCCCCAAAATCGGCAATACCCTGCTGAAGTTCAGCATGGACAGCGGCAATCCGGACTACAACCCCTTCCAGAGTCTGAAGAAGGCCATGGCACAGGATCTGGCGGAGGACGAGGCCGTGATGATGGTTCTGCACCCGGGCTATGTGGACAAGTATGTGCTGGAAACCTCCTACATCACCACCCAGCGTGCATTGGAGGTGGCCATGGCCATCGATCCCGAAGTCCCTGCCTGGTGTGAAGCAAACGATGTGAAGCTCATTACCTACGCAGATCTTTAAGAGATGCAATATCCGCACTACCAAAAGGCTGTCGCAAACTGCGGCGGCCTTTTGGTTCTCTCTGCCCACTCTGTCCCATAGACTGTTCCATACAACTTGACCTGAGGTGGTAACAATGGAACAATGGGAAAACAACATCACGCTTCGGGGGGATCTGGTGGATCTGCCGGTATTCTCCCACATGAACCACGGGAAAAAGTTCTACCGCTTCCTCCTGGAGGTGGAGCGGCTGTCCGGGGCTGTGGACACCCTGCCCGTCATTGCGGAGCTGGAGGTGCTGGAACAGCTTGACCTGACCGCCGGTTCCCGGCTCCGGGTGGAGGGCCAGGTGCGCTCCCACAACCAGAGCGATGACACCGGGCGGCATCTGCTGATTTTTGTCTTTGCATCCTCCCTCACCGCTGAGGAGGGGCCTGGGATCAATACCCTGCGTGTCACCGGCACCATCTGCCGGGAGCCGGTCTACCGCAGGACACCCCTGGGCCGGGAGATCTGCGATGTGATGCTGGCGGTGCCCCGGGCCTTCCGGCGGGCGGATTACTTACCCTGCATCCTCTGGGGCCGCCTTGCCCAGATGGGTGCCCAGTGCCACACCCGGGATGCGCTGACCATTGACGGAAGGCTTCAGAGCCGGATCTACAGCAAATATGTGGAGGACCGGCTGGTGGAGCGGACCGCCTACGAGCTCTCGGCCCTGACCGCGGAGCGGCCGGAAGAAGCAGAATGAAAGTCAAGCGTCCCCGTTTCGGCATTTTCTCCACAATACAAATCTAAAAAGTTCGGAAACTCTCCGGTTTTTCGCTGCTATATTTTTCCACAGGCTGCTGATATCCCTGTTATGCAAAGAGTTATGCACACTGTCCACAGGTTTTTCCACAAGCGAAGTCAACTTCTCCCCCTGTCGAAACCGGTGTTTTTCCTGTGGAATCCTGTCGAATCAGCAGAATCTGTCCTTTTTTGTGTATACGCAATGAATATTGCCGTATATTTATACATCTGATCTCATTCAAAACCAAAAATGCAGGAACGAATTCCGTTCCTGCATTTTTATATCATATGGTTTCACCCAGAATGGACTTGGTGGCGTAGGCGTTCAGCTCCATGCCGGCGGTGTTGCCTGCCAGGTACTCGTAGTAGCCCTGGGCGCCGATCATGGCGGCATTGTCGCCGCAGAGCTTCAGGGGGGGCAGATAGACCTGCACGCCCAGCTTTTCCGCGGCCTTCAGAATGTCTCCCCGAATCCGGGAATTGGCGGCCACACCGCCTGCCACGGCCAGCTTCTTATGGCCCGTTTCCTCCAGCGCCCGAACCACCCGGGGTACCAGGGTGTCGGACACGGCGGCAGAGAAGCTGGCGGCCACAGAGGGAATATCCAATTCCTCCCCCACCTGCTGGGCATGGTGGATGGTGTTCAGAGCGGCGGTTTTCAAACCGGAGAAGCTCATATCATAGGGATTCGCGCCGGGCTTGGATCGGGGCATGGGATAGCGGGTGTCGTCGCCGGACTGGGCGGCCCGGTCCATGGCGGCACCGCCGGGATAGGGCATCCCCAGCACACGGCCCACCTTGTCAAAGCATTCGCCTGCCGCATCATCCAGGGTGGTGCCCAGAATCCGCATTTTGGTGTAGTCGGCAACTTCCACGATCATGGTGTGTCCGCCGGACACCACCAGGCACAGGAAGGGGGGCTTCAGCTCCGGAAAGGCCAGGTAATTGGCGGCGATATGGCCCCGGATGTGGTGAACCGGGATCAGAGGCACATCCAGCGCCATGGCGGCGGCCTTGGCGAAGTTCACGCCCACCAGCACCGCGCCGATGAGGCCGGGGGCGTAGGTGACTGCCACAGCATCGATATCCGCCCGGGTCAGGCCGGTTTCTGCCAGGGCCTGGTCCGCAAGGCCATAGATGGCCTCCACGTGCTTTCGGGAAGCGATCTCCGGCACCACGCCGCCGTAGACCTTGTGCAGCTCCACCTGGGAGGCGATGCAGTCGGTGAGCACCTGCCGTCCGTCCCGGACAATGGCCACGGCGGTTTCATCGCAGGAGGATTCCACTGCTAAAATGTTCAAATTACCCACTCCTTTCTCAGGATCAAGGCGTTTTCTCTGGGGTTTCTGTAATAATTCTTCCGCAGACCGATCTGGCGGAAGTCAAGCTCCCGGTAAAGGGCGATGGCGCTTTCGTTGCTTTCCCGGACCTCTAGGGTCAGGCATCGGCTGCCTTTTTCCTTCAGCGCATCCACCAGGGCCGCCACCAGCGACCGGGCGATGCCCCTTCTGCGGTGGTCGGGATGGACGGCAACGTTCATCATATCCGTTTCATCCAGCACCGTTTGGCTGCCCACATAGCCGACAACTGCGCCGTCCTCTTCGGCAACCAGCCAGAGCGAGAGCTTGTTGGTCAGCTCCGAGGCCACGCTTTTTTCGCTCCAGGGGTCCCGGAAGCAGAGTGCTTCCAGAGCCGCCACCTGGGAGACATGGGTTTCGTTCATGGGAAGGATCATCATTTCGCGTCGTACCAGCTCTTTCCCCACTTGGCCTCGGCGGTCAAGGGCACGTTCAGTGCGGCTACCTGCTCCATCTCCCGGCTGACCAGGGCAGCAACCTCTGTGGCAATGGACTCGGGACATTCCACAATCAGTTCGTCGTGAACCTGGAGGATCAGTCTGGCTTCCGGGTAATGCTCTGCCAGGGCCTTGTCCACCCGGATCATGGCAAGCTTGATCAGATCGGCGGCAGTACCCTGGATGGGGGTATTCAGCGCCATCCGCTCGGCACCCTGGCGGACATTGAAATTGCTGCTCTTCAGCTCCGGTATGCTCCGGCGGCGGCCGTAGATGGTCTGAGTGCAGCCGGACTCCCGGGCATCGATGACCACCTGCTTCATATAGGCCCGGACCCCCTGGTAGTGGGTCAGGTAGCTGTCAATATAGTCCCTTGCTTCCCACCGGGACACGCCGATGTCCTCGGAGAGGGAGAACTCGGAAATGCCGTAGACGATGCCGAAATTGACGGCCTTTGCATGGCGGCGCTGGAGGGGCGTGACCTCCTCCACGCTGACGCCGAACACCTGAGAAGCGGTGACGGCGTGGATGTCCTGGCCGGAACGGAAGGCCTCCTGCATCACCTTATCATCGGCGATGTGGCTCAGCACACGAAGCTCGATCTGGCTGTAGTCCGCGTCCACCAGCACGCAGCCCTCCTTCGGCACGAACATCTTCCGGATTTCTGCGCCCAGATCGGTGCGCACGGGGATGTTTTGCAGATTGGGTTCCTTGGAGCTGAGCCGTCCGGTGGCTGTCACCAGATTTTCAAAGGTGGTGCGAATCCGTCCGTCGGGGCAGATCACCTTCATCAGACCATCGGCGTAGGTGGATTTCAGCTTGGTAAGCATCCGATAATCCATGATGGCCGGGATGATGGGATGCTGATCCTTCAGCTTTTCCAGCACCTCGGCGTTGGTGGAGTAGCCGGTTTTGGTTTTCTTCACCGGGGGCAGGCCCAGGGTTTCGAACAGGAGGACACCAAGCTGCTTGGTGGAATTGATGTTGAAGGGGCCGCCGGCGCAGTCGAAGATCAGCTTTTCGCAGTCATCAATCCGGGCGGTGAGCATTTTACCGAAGGCATCCAGCATCTGCCGGTCAATGGCAATGCCCTCCACCTCCATCCGGTAGAGCACATCGCACAGCGGCAGCTCGATGTCCCGGTACAGGGCGGTCATGCCCTGCTTCTCCAGCTCCTCTGCCAGGGGATTCCGGAGATTCCACAGGGCCTCAGCGCAGACGGCAGGATCGCCGTCATCCGCATGGCAGCCCAGGAAATTGGTGGCCAGCTTGCTCACCGGATAGTCAGAGGCGCTGGGATTCAGATCGTAGGCCGCCAGAGCGGTGTCAAAGACGCACACAGGTGTGCCCAGGCCCATGGCCTCCAGGGCATGCCAGGTGGTCTTGCTGTCATGGAGAATCCATTCCCCCTGGGACAGCAGCCCCTCCAGGCTCTGGGCCTCCAGGGGCGTGACCACGCACACACCCTCTGCCCAGGCGATGCCCAGGCTTCCGTCGGGGGCGGCATAGAGGGCGCAGGCTGTGCCGGGCTGGGGGAGATCATCCACCCGGGGCAGACTCTGGAAGCCTGCCTGGGGGGCGCTGGGTTCTGCCTCGCCTCCCCGGAGGTGGTAGCGGTCAATGAGCTTCACAAACTCCAGCTTGACAAACAGACTGTACAGCTCCTGCACATTGTAGGGCCGCACCACCGCGTCCAGAGGCGAAAAGTCAATGGGTGCCGTCCGGCGGATGGTGGCAAGATCATAGGACAGATAGGCATTGTCCTTATAGGCGGTGAGATTCTCCCGCTGTTTGGGCTTGATGACCTTGCTGTCCAGATTCTCATACACCCCGTCCAGGGTGCCGAAGTTCTGGAGCAGGGTTTTGGCGGTCTTTTCGCCGATGCCCTTGACGCCGGGGATGTTGTCGGAGGAATCGCCCATCAGGGCCTTCAGATCGATAAGGTGTTTGGGGGCGAAGCCGTACTCCGCCTGGAAAGACTGGGGCGTGAACCGGAGGACGCCCTTGGTGGTTTCCAGGGCCACGGTCACATTGTCATCCACCAGCTGGAGGGAATCCCGGTCGCCGGTGACGATGACGCATTCCCAATCCTCCTCGGCGCAGATCCGGCTCACCGTGCCGATCACATCGTCGGCTTCCCAGCCCTCGCATTCGTAGATGGGGATGTTCATGGCCCGGAGCACGTCCTTCATCACCGGCATCTGCATGGCAAGCTCCTCGGGCATTCCGTGCCGGGTGGCCTTATAGCCGTCGTATTGCAGATGGCGGAAGGTGGGGCCGGGCAGGTCGAAGGCCACGCACACCGCCTCGGGCTGTTCCTCCTTCTCCATCCGGTCCAGAATGTTCAGAAAACCGTAGATGGCGTGGGTGAACAGGCCCTCCCGGGTGGTCAAAGGCTTGACGCCGAAGAACGCCCGGTTGATGACGGAGTTGCCGTCCAGGATCAGTAATTTCATACCTTTCTCCACTTTGCGCCCTGGGGAGTATCGATGATCTCGATGCCACGGGCCTTCAGCTCATCACGGATGCGGTCGGCCTCGGCCCAGTTCTTGGCCTTCTTGGCTTCGGTTCTTGCGGCAACCAGAGCGTCGATCTCGGGATCGGCGTTGGCGGCCTCCTCCTCGGCCTGCTTCTTTGCAAGGGCCTGGGCGGCGGAGATCAGGTTCAGGCACAGCACCTGGTCAAAGTCGGCGATCAGGGCCAGCTTGGTGGCATCATTGGTCTTGGCCTTCAGCACATCATAGACAGCGGTGACAGCCACAGAGGTATTCAGGTCACCCTCCAGGGCCTTGGCAAAGCGGCCCTTCAGATTCTCAAAGGCGGTGGTGTCAATATCGCCCTCGTTCTTCAGGGTTGCGATCTTTGCGATCAGCTTCTCATAAGCGGCGGCGGCGTTGTCCAGGTTCTCCCAGGAGAACACCAGATTCCGGCGGTAGTGGCTCTGGAGGCAGAACAGGCGGTAGGCCATGGGGTCATAGCCCTTGCTCTCCAGCAGGGAAACGGTGAGGAACTCGCCCTTGGACTTGGACATTTTGCCGGTGTCGTTGTTCAGGTGGCGCACATGGAACCAGTAGTTGCACCACTTGTGGCCCAGGTAGCTTTCGGACTGGGCGATCTCATTGGTGTGGTGGGGGAAGGCATTGTCGATGCCGCCGCAGTGGATGTCCAGATCCTCGCCCAGATGCTTCATGGAGATGCAGGAGCACTCAATGTGCCAGCCGGGGTAGCCCACGCCCCAGGGAGAATCCCACTTCAGGGCCTGATCCTCGAACTTGGACTTGGTGAACCAGAGGACGAAGTCGTTCTTATTGCGCTTGTTGGTGTCCTCCTCCACGCCTTCACGGACGCCGGTGGCCAGGTCTTCCTCGTCATGGTCGTTGAATACATAGTACTTCTCAAGGGTGGAGGTGTCAAAGTAGACGTTGCCGCCCACGAAATAGGCCTTGCCGGTGTCCAGCAGCTTCTGCACCATCTCGATATACTCGTCGATGCAGTTGGTGGCAGGCTCCACCACCTCGGGACGCTTGATGTTCAGCTTGTCGCAGTCAGCGAAGAAGGCATCGGTGTAGAACCGGGCAATGTCCATGACGGACTTGTTCTCCCGCTTGGCACCCTTGAGCATCTTGTCCTCGCCGGTATCAGCGTCGCTGGCCAGGTGGCCCACGTCGGTGATGTTCATGACGCGCTTGACATTGTAGCCCTCATAGCGCAGGGCCTTTTCCAGAACGTCCTCCATGATGTAGGTCCGCAGGTTGCCGATGTGGGCAAAGTGGTAGACCGTGGGGCCGCAGGTGTACATCTTGACGATGCTGGGATCGTTGGGGACGAACTTTTCCTTTTTCCGGGACAGGGAATTGTACAGATACATATTGATTACTCCTTATTTTGAGTTGATTTTTCAGAATGATGGTGGACTCTGTAGGGTCAGCCGAGAGGCCTTCCCCTACGGTTTGGCTGTGCTTATTGGGCCAGCTGCTGTTCCAGCTGTTCGATGCGCTCCTTCAGGGCCTGGAGCTCCAGGGCCACAGGGTCGGGGGTGTGGATGTGGTCGGTTTTTTCGCCGTTGATGCGGACGATGCGGCCGGGAACGCCGACCACGGTGGAGTTGGCAGGCACCTCCCGGAGCACCACCGAATTGGCAGCCA
Organism: Oscillospiraceae bacterium; assembly: GCA_017506735.1. Lineage (GTDB taxonomy): Bacteria > Bacillota > Clostridia > Oscillospirales > Oscillospiraceae > Faecousia. The sequence continues at coordinate 11,158 of JAFVMW010000065.1, forward strand.
CACGGGCATTATCCCCAATTTTGATGGGGCCCAGAACCTTGGCGCCGCTGCCCACCATCACATTGTTTCCCAGGGTGGGGTGACGCTTGCCCTGCATGACGCCGGTACCGCCCAGGGTCACGCCCTGGTAGATCAGGCAGTCGTCGCCGATCTCGGTGGTAGCGCCGATGACGATGCCGGTGCCATGGTCGATGACCAGCCGCCTGCCGATGGTAGCCGCCGGATGAATCTCCACGCCGGTGAGCCACTTGGCGAACTGGCTGACGAACCGGGCAATGAAAATCAGCTTATGCCGGTAACACCAGTGGCTGAGCCAGTAAAGGATCGTGGCATGAAGGCCGTTGTACAGCAGCAGGATTTCCACCTTGCTCCGTGCCGCCGGGTCATTGCGCTGATAGGCTTCCAGTGTTTCTTTCAGTTTTCCCATAAATAACCTCCAATCGAGCGGAACGAGGCTGTACCATGGCTCCCCTTAGAGGGGAGCTGTCACCGAAGGTGACTGAGGGGTGAAAGCAAACTGTGACCGTTCGCCCCTCCGCCCCTTCGGGGCACCTCCCCTCAAGGGGAGGCAAAGAAAAAACGCCCCTGCACCACATTGGTACAAGAGGCGAATAATTCGCGGTTCCACTCTCATTTCTCACTTTTGCCCATAACGCAGGGCCTGCGGACTTCCCGTCTGGCGCTCCCGGACGCACTTTCATTCCCCTCCCCTGCCCAGGCTTACAGCCGCCGACCCAGGCTCTCTGTTGGTTGCGGAGAATTACTCTTTCCGATCACAGCGCTATTCCACTGGATTGTATTTTAGCATCCATGTACCGCTTTTGTCAAGTCAGTCTATGACATCTTCTGCATTCCGGTGCCCACGGAGGTGAAAAAAGACTTCATTGCGAGGCAGCGCACACACTGCCTCGCAATGACATACTTACTCAGACCTCTGCATTCTGCATTCAGAATGCAGCATTTTTTACTTCCCCAGGCCCAGGCATTTCCAGTTCTGGATGAAGTATTCCGCGCCGGAGTAGACGGTGGTGATGACGATCATCCAGGTGACGGTGGTCATGATCCAGTCAACGTGGGGGAAGGCCATGGCAACGCACAGGCCCACCATGGTGGAGGCGGTCTTGACCTTGCCGGACCAGCCGGCGGCAATGACGGTACCGTTCTGAACAGCCACCAGGCGCAGGCCGGTGACGCCGAATTCTCTGGTCAGCACGATCATCAGTGCCCAGGCTGGCATCAGGCCCCACTCCACAAACATACACATACAGGCGATGGTCAGCAGCTTGTCCGCCAGGGGGTCCAGGAATTTGCCGAAGTCCGTGGTCTGGTTGTAGTTCCGGGCAATGTAGCCGTCGATCCAGTCGGTGAGGCTGGCAATGATGAAAATACCCAGAGAAATCAGCAGCCACAGCCCAGGCTGGCCGCCGGACAGGTACATGGTGACCATATACACAGGGATCATGGCCACACGGGCCAGGGTGATTTTGCTTGCAGTTGTCATAATCGTTCAGTCCTCCACCAGATAACCGGACAGCTCGCCGTCCACGGAGCCGTCGATGCAGACCTTGACAAAGGTACCCTCCCGGAGGGGTTCGTCAGCGGCAATCCACACTCTGCCGTCCACGTCGGGGGAATCGGCGTAGCTGCGGCCAAAGAACTGGCCCAGCTCCTCGTCATAGCCGTCCACCAGGATTTCCAGTTCCCTGCCCACCATGGATTCATTGTACTCGTCCATGATCCTGGACTGAAGCTCCTCCAGAATCTGGGCACGCTCCACGGCGATTTCGCTGTCGGGATACTCCATCAGGGCCGCCTCGCTGCCCTCCTGGGGGCTGAAGGGGAAGGCACCCACACGCTCCATGCGCATTTCCTTCAAAAATTCGCAAAGCTCGATGAATTCCTCCTCACCCTCGCCGGGGAGTCCCGTGATGATGCTGGAACGGATCACCAGACCGGGAATACGCCTGCGCAGCTCGGGGAACAGCCAGCGCAGGTATTCGCCGTTGCCCCGGCGGTTCATCTTTTCCAGAATGGTATCGTTGCAGTGCTGGATGGGGATGTCCAGGTATTTGACGATCTTAGGCTCGGAGGCGATGGTGTCGATGAGCTCTTCGTCGATCTCGTCGGGATAGACATAGTGAAGTCTGACCCAGTGGAGCTCCTCAATGGCGCACAGCTCCTTCAGCAGAGTGGACAGCAGCCGCTTGCCCTCGGGCAGGTCGGTGCCGTAGCGGCTGGTATCCTGGGCCACCACGATCATTTCCTTCACGCCCTGGCTTGCCAGCACCCGGGCCTCATACAGCACATCGTCCAGGGTACGGGAACGGAACCGGCCCCGGAGGGAGGGAATCACGCAGTAGGCGCACTTATTGTCGCAGCCCTCAGCGATCTTTAAGTAAGCGTAATGCTCGGGAGTGGTCAGGATTCTGCCGCACTCCTCCTCGGGGGCATCGATGTCGCCGAAGTCCACCACCTGGCGGTCTTCCAGCAGAGCCTCGATGGCAGGCACGATCTCCGTGTAGCTGCCGGTGCCCAGGATGCCGTCCACCTCGGGCATTTCCTTCAGAATCTCCTCCTGGTAGCGCTGGCTCAGGCAGCCGGTGACCAGGATCTTGCCCACCAGTCCGGCTTCCTTCAGCCGGGCGGTTTGCAGAATATTGTCGATGGCCTCGCTGGCGGCGGAATCAATGAAGCCGCAGGTGTTGATCACCACCACATCGGTGCCCACCAGGTCGGCCTCCACGCTGTGGCCTGCCTCCTGGACCCGGTACATCATCCGTTCGCAGTCCACCTGGTTCTTGGCACAGCCCAGGGAAATAAAACCAATTTTTGCCATTATTCGTCCTCCGAATATTCATCCCATTCGTCACCCATCTGTTCCATTGCCCGGCGGATGGCCCCATAGCTGTGGCCCCGGCGCAGCAGACCGTCGATGACCCGGCGTTTCTGGCGTTCGTCCGCCGGGTCCGGGAGCTTTGTGCGAAGGGTTTTTATGATATGTTCTGTCTGGTCCGGATAGTCCGCAAGCACCTCATCCCAGAGGTGCTTCGGAATCTGTTTTTCGTACAGGGCCTGCTTCGCCCGGGCCGGGCCGTAGCCCTTGTAGACGCACTGACGGACGATGGTCTGAGCGGTTTTGCTGTCATCCACCAGCTCCAGCTCCTCCAGCCATTCCACAGCGGCCCTGGCCTGGGTTACGTCCTCCCCTTTCCGGATCAGACGCTGCTCCAGGTCCCGGCGGGATACGCTGCTGGCGGAAATGATCCGCACAGCACGCATCTTCGCGGACATTTCTCCCACACTCTCCCGGAGGGCGCGTTCCTGCTCTGCCGTCAGCTCCAGCCCCGGATACAGGCCGAAGTCCTGGATGGTCTGCCGGTAGAGCTTCAGTGCTTCCGTGCCGCATTTTACCAGATGGCGGCCCATCCGGTCCGGGTTTGGGGAGATGGAATCAATCCTCATCGCTGAAATCGTCCACGGACACGCTTACGCCCTTGTCAGCCGCCTTGCCGGGAGCCTTGCCTGCGCCGCCCATGAGCTTGTAGAGGTTTGCCCGAACCTCGGCCTCTACCCGGTCGGCAATTTCGGGGTTGTTCATCAGGTAGTTCTTCACGGAATCCTTGCCCTGGCCGATGCGCTCGTCGCCCATGGAGAACCAGGAGCCGGACTTCTGGACGATGTCCAGCTGGACGGCCAGATCCACCAGCTCGCCCCACTTGGCGATGCCCTCGCCGTACATGATGTCAAAGAAGGCTTCCCGGAAGGGAGGTGCCACCTTGTTCTTGACCACCTTGACGCGGGTCTTGTTGCCCACCACGTTGCCGCCTTCCTTGATGGATTCCACTCTGCGGACATCCAGACGGACGGAGGAGTAGAACTTCAGCGCGTTGCCGCCGGTGGTGGTTTCGGGGTTGCCGTACATGACGCCGATCTTCATGCGGAGCTGGTTGATGAAGATGACCACGCAGTTGGTCTTGGCGATGGTGCCGGCCAGCTTACGCAGGGCCTGGGACATGAGTCTTGCCTGGAGGCCCACGAAGGTGTCGCCCATCTCGCCCTCGATTTCCTGCCGGGGAGTCAGGGCAGCCACGGAGTCCACGACCACGGCATCCACCGCGCCGGAGCGAACCAGAGCGTCGGTGATTTCCAGGGCCTGCTCGCCGGTGTCGGGCTGGGAGACCAGAAGGGTGTCGGTGTCCACGCCCAGAGCGGCGGCGTAGACCGGGTCCAGAGCGTGCTCGGCATCCACAAAGGCCACCTCGCCGCCTGCCTTCTGGCACTGGGCCAGAATGTGCAGAGCCAGGGTAGTCTTACCGGAGGATTCCGGGCCGTAGATCTCGATGATTCTGCCCTTGGGCACACCACCGATGCCCAGCGCCGCATCCAGGGCCAGGGAGCCAGTGGGGATGGCCTCCACGTTCATTTCGGGCTTGTCGCCCAGACGCATAACGGTACCCTTGCCGTAGGTTTTTTCAATCTGGGCCAGCGCGGTTTCCAGCGCCTTCTTCTTGTCGCTGGCGGGGCTGGGTGCTTCATAAGCAGCGGTTTTCTTTGCCATGGTTAATCCTCCCTGCAATACTGGGCAATCACTGCCCGTTCTCTGTCATTATAGTCTCTGACCCGATCACGGATGGTGAAGCCGTTTTCGGTCAGGATCGCGCACACATCATCGCCCTGGGTATCTCCGTATTCAAAGCAGAGATAGCCGCCGGGCTTCAGGCATTTACGGTATTTTTCCGCGATGGACCGGTAGAAATCCAGTCCGTCCTCGCCGCCCCAAAGGGCCAGGTGGGGTTCATAATCCGCCACGCTCCGCTCCAGCTCCCCCATCTCGCCGGTGGTGATGTAGGGGGGATTGGACACGATCATGTCAAACTGCCCCAGAAAGGCCGGAGGCTCCTGCAATGCGTCCACATGGACGCAGGAAACTCTGCCGGTCATTTTGTGCATGGTCACGTTTTTCTTCGCCACAGCCAGCGCTTCCCGGGACAGATCCGCCAGGGTCACCTTGGCATCCTTCACCCGGCTGGCGATGGCCAGGCCGATGCAGCCGGAGCCGGTGCAAAGGTCCAGAATCCGGGGCTTCTCCTCCAGGAACAGGGCCTGGTTGATGGCGATTTCCGCCAGGGCCACCGTGTCATCCCGGGGGATCAGCACATCGGGGGTGACGATCAGATTCAGGCCGTAGAACTCCCATTCTCCCATGATATAGGCCATGGGCTCCCCTGCCGCCAGCCGGCGCACCGCGGCGTTCATGGCGTTGATCACATCATCCTGGGCGTATTTTTCACTGTCTGCAATGAGCTGGGCATGGCTCTTCCCGGAGAGGAAGGCCAACAGCTGCCGGGCCAGCACCCCGGCTTCCCGGGGGATTTCTCCGGCATCGATCAGGGTCTGCCGGGCCTCCAGGTAGAGGTCCGCGTACTTTTTTACCATGCGTCGCTGCCCTCCTGCTCCGGCAGCACCTGCTGCACCGCAAGGATCGCCACCTCGATCATGGAATCATCGGGCTCGTTGGTGGTAAAGTTCTGCATCCACAGGCCGGGGGCGGTGAGAATCCGGGTGAGCCAGTTGTCGGTCTTGCCCACCCAGCGGTTGATCTCGTAGGCGATGGACACCACCAGAGGCAGCATCGCAAGCTTGAACGCGATCATAATCAGCCGGTAGCCGAAGCTGCCCCGGATCAGGGCCAGTCCGGGCACCACCGTCAGCAGTGCAGACGAAGCCACGCTGAACACCAGAATAGACAGAATCATCACCACCAGCAGGAAGCTGGTACCGCACCGGGGGTGCAGCCGGGTCTGGAGGCGGACATTTTCCACCGTCAGCTCCAGCTTCGCTTCATAGCAGCGGATGGTCTTATGCTCCGCGCCATGATAGGCAAAGAGCCGCTTCATGTCCTTCATCCGGGAAATGGCGATCATGTAGGTCATGAAGATCACCATGCGCACCAGACCCTCAATGAGGTTGATGCCCAGCATGGATTTCACCACGCCGTCAAAGAAGCCGCCAATGATCATGGGCAGCAGGAAAAACAGCACAATGGACAATCCCATGCCCATGCAGGCCGCCAGACCGATGACGAATTTCTGGAACCGTTCGCTGCCCAGCTTTTCCTCCAACCAGCGGTCGAATTTGCTGGGCTCCTCCTCCCAGTCCTCCTCGGGGGACAGATCCGCAGAATGGAGCAGCGCCTTCACACCGGTGACCTGGGAATCAAAGAAGTTGTACACACCCCGGATCAGAGGCCACTTCAGCGGAGAATTCTCCTTGGGAAGTCTGCGGTCATGAACCTCGACGCTCAGACCGTCCTTGCCCCGGCAGACGATGGCGTCCTTCTCAGGGCCGCGCATCATGATGCCCTCAATGAGAGCCTGTCCGCCGATCATGGTTTTGAATTGTTCACAGGGCTTGCAATTGTCTTGTTTTGCCATAATACTTGGTTTCCTTACTGATTGATGGGCAGCTTGATGGTGACAATGGTTCCGCCGCCGCCTGCGTTGCGCAGGCTCAGCTCGCCGCCGTGGAGGGCCACGATCTCGTCGCAGACCGCCAGGCCGATGCCGGAGCCACGGGCCTTGGAGCTGCCCTTGTAGAATTTCTTTTTCACCAGAGGAAGCTCATCCTCCGGAATGCCCGGGCCAAAGTCCCGGATGTTGATCTCCACGAAATTATCATCACTGGAGATGGAAGCGTTGATATTTTTGCCGCCGCCGTGCTTGGCGGCGTTGTCCAGGATGTTCAGGAACACCTGGCGCAGACGCTTGGGATCACAGGAAATCTCCGGAATGATCTGATCGGAGTCCTCATAGTGGATGTAGGTTCCGTCCTGCTTCAGACGGCTGCCGTACATAAAGATGGTGTCCTCAAACTCCGCCTGGATGTCTGTGGGTTCCACATTCAGAGTAAACCGGCCGTCCTGCATTTTGGTGAAGTCCAGCAGATCCACCACCATCTCCGTCAGCCGCCGGGCCTCCCGGAGGATGATGTTCATGCCCCGTCGGGTATCCTCCGGGTCCATCTGCTCGCAGGACAGCAATGTTTCGCCCCAGCCGGTGATGGCGGTGAGGGGGGTGCGCAGCTCGTGGGAAAGGGAGGAAATGAAATCCGTCTGCATCCGCTCGTTCTGGCTGACCTGGTTGGACAGATCGTTGATGGTATCTGCCAGTGCGCCGATTTCATCGTTATAACGGGTTTTGATCTGGGTACCGTAGCTGCCCGCAGCAATCCGCTGGGCCTTTACGGTGATCTCCGCAATGGGCTGGAGGATAGAATGGATGTAATAATTGGTGGTCAGCAGAACTGCCAGCACAAAGAAGGCACAGAAGCCCATGGCTGCCAGGGTCAGTTTGGTGATCTGCAAATCCATGATCCGGGTGCTGGTCACAAACCGCAGGACGCCGATGACCTCGCCGTTGCTGTAGATCAAGGGCGTAGAAACCGCCATGATCCGCTCCCCCGTCACCGGGTCCGGGCCCACAAAGGATCGGGCCGTGCGGATCAGCATGGCTTCCCGGATTTCCTCCGTCTGGGGCTTTTCACCTGCCAGGACACCGTAGGAGGATGCCACCAGATCGCCGTCCGCGTCGATGAACTGGAGCTCCAGATCCGTCCGGTCCTCATAGGTCTGGGCATAGCGGATGCAGGACTGGTAGTATTCTCCGTACTCCACATTCATGTATCCGGCGAAAAAGTCTGCCGTGGTTTCCGCCCGATAGGTCATGTCCGAACGCATTCCGGAGTAATAATAGGTGGAAAACGCCACCATCACCGCCGCCACACAGACCAGGGCGATGGGAACCACCACGAACATGGTGTTGGTCAGCCACCGCTTTCGCAGGCTGGTGGCACGCCAGACTTCCTTTCTTTTACGCTTTATGCGCCCCATTTGTAACCGAAGCCCCATACGGTGGTGATGTAGGTGGGATTGGCGGTATCGTCCTCGATTTTGATCCGCAGTCGGCGGATGTTCACGTCCACGATCTTCAGCTCGCCCTCATAATCCCTGCCCCACACGGCCGACAGAATGTCCTCCCGGCTCAGGGCACGGCCGGGGTTCTGCATAAAGAGCTTGAGGATGGAGTATTCCACCTGGGTCAGACGAATCCGGGCACCGGCCTTTTCCAGGGTATGGTTCCGGGTGTTCATCACGAAGGGGCCCTGGGTCAGCATCTCGCTGGCAGCCAGCGCGTCGCCGCCGATCCGGCGGAACAGGGCGTCGATCCGGGCGGTAAGCTCCGCGGGAGAGAAGGGCTTGGTCACATAGTCGTCGGCGCCGGTCATCAGGCCGGTGACCTTGTCCATCTCCTGGGTCCGGGCAGTGAGCATGACGATGCCCATCTGCTTGTTGGTGGCACGGATGTTCCGGCAGACCTCAAAGCCGTCGGTGTCCGGCAGCATAATGTCCAGAATGGCCACGCCGATATCCGGATTCTCCCGGATGATCTGCAGTGCCTCGGCGCCGGTGCCGGCCTCCAGCACATCATAGCCCGCCCGTTTCAGGTTGATCACCACGAAGGAGCGGATATTGACCTCATCTTCCAGAATTAAAACCTTTTTCATGTTTCTCTCCTCACTTTTGTCCGGTATACCAGGAGGACTGAATCAGTCGGAAGGAGTCCATGAGCATCCCTCTTGTGACACCCAGTGCTTCTCCCCCGGCTTCCAGTCCGGCGGCGTAGGCCGCCGTTTCTGTTTTGTAGAGCAGGAGTCTGCCCTCTGCTTCGGCGGCCGCCATACGGTCGTCGCCGGTCAATACATAAATCTTCCAAAGGGTCGTCAGATGCACGCCCTTCTCGTCCCAGAGGCCGAAGCTGTAGCAGTTCGGCTCCTCACGCTGGACGGCGATCCGGCTGGCATATTCGGCAGGCAGGTTCATATACCAGCCCTCCAGATGGTTGTGATAGGTATATGCCTTCTCTACCTCTTCGCCGCTGGAGGTCAGCGTAAACCAGCGGATCAGATGCTCGCCGCCCACCAGGGACTGGAGGCCGGCAGAACGCATGGTGATCAGACTGGGAAGCTCCACCTCGCCGTCCTGGTCAATATCCTCCGCGTAAACGTAGTAGTTGCGCAGGGTCTTGATGCCTGTGCCGTTGGCGGTTTCCAGCGCCAGATTGGTCAGGCTCTGTCCCCTCAGCACGAAAACATCCGTCACCAGGGAATTCGCGTCCACGGTGCTGGAGATAAAAACCGCCTCCTGGCCGCCGCTGATTCTTCCGGTGATGATCCTGCGGATCTGATACACCGGCTCGGACAGGGGAACCTCGGCGGATCGCTCTACATTTCCCTGCTCCAGGGTGTAGCGCACCGCCACCGACCAATCCGTGTCCTCATTGCCGGTGATCACCAGCAGGTCCTCCAGTCCATCGCTGTCCAGATCGCAGAGGGCAAAATCATGGTAGCCGGTATTCATCATCTGTTCCAGGTGGCCGCCGCTGATCCGATAGGCCGTCAGGTTTCCCCGGAGCTGGTCGCTGAGCTGGCGGCCCACCACCAGTTCCAGGCCCGGCTGGCCATCCAGCTGGACATATTCCACCCGGTCAAAATCCGAGCCATAGCTTTCGATGGTTTTGAACAGGCTGTACTGCCCTTCCTCCTGGCGGAAGATCAGCAGCTTCAGCGGATGCTCGTCGCCGCCTCTGGCAAAGAGGATCACTTCCTCCACCCCGTCGCCGTCCAGATCCGCGGTCTGGACAGTCTGCTGATTCTCGCCGGACAGGGGTGCGGCATGGTCCAGATTTTTCATGGCAGGATCAATGGCTGCCTGCAGATTGTGATAGAGCTCCGATCTCCGGGGGAGGCAGTACATTTCCTCCACCGTCATCACGCAGCCGCTGAAGATTGTTCCGAGGGCCAGCAGCACCGCCAGAACGATCCATTTTTTCATTCGTTTCAAGAGCGCTCGCCCCCTTCCAACAAAATATTGTAGCATAGTTTCCCGAAAAAGAAAAGTTATTTCAACACAACATTTTCGTTTCCGAGAACCTGAATCAGCTCCGTAAGCATCCGGGTGTCGAAGGCTGCCCGGGTGCCGCGCATTTTCCGGGTGTCGGCGAAGAACAGCTTCACCACACCCTGGCCGGGAAACATATTGACGATAGCCCGGACCTTGCGGTAACGGGGATCCGCTTCGCTCTCCAGCTTCAGATACAATGTACCGCCCTCCAGAATCCGGGGCTGCTCCTGCCGGGGTTCTTCCCGGCGGTTGTCCGCGAAGTCAGACATGGGCCGGGCCCGGTTGATGACGATCTGGGGGTCCTTGTCGTCCCGGAGGGATACCCGTCCGGTGATGACCACCGGGGCATTTTCTTTCAGATAGGTACCGAACTGGCTGAGTACATTGGAAAAGGCCAGCATTTCCACTGCCGCCGTGTCGTCCTCCAGGGTGATGTAGGACATCATGGAGCCGGACCGGGTGGCCTTCATCTTCACAGTCTGGACGATACCGGCAACCGACACAATCTGATCGTCGGTGTAGGGGCTGTCCTGTTCCATCAGAGCGCCGATGGGCACCACATGGGTGTTTTTCAGCAGGCTGCGGTAATCGTCCATAGGATGGCCGGACAGATACAGGCCGGTGGTTTCCTTTTCCATCACCATCCGGTCCGCGGCGCTGATTTCCGGCAGCCTGGGGATGGGGATGGAGGTGCCGGGTTCGTCCTCCTCAAGCATTCCGAACAGGCCCAGCTGGCCCTCCAGATTTTTCTTCCGGGTGGCTGCCAGGGAGTCCATCATGGGTTCGTACACCGCAAGCAGCTCGCTGCGGTGGTTGCCGAAGCAGTCCATGGCACCGCATTTGATCAGGTTTTCCACAGCCCGTTTGTTCAGCTCTCCCTCGCCCATCCGGGTCAGGAAGTCCTCCAGGCTCCGGAAGGGGCCGCTCTCGTTCCGCTTTGCCACCACACTGCGGATCAGCCCCCGGCCGATGTTCTTCACCGCCGCCAGGCCGAAGCGGATGTTGCAGCCACTGACGGTGAACACATCCTCCGACTCATTGATATCCGGCGGCAGGGTCTGGATGCCCATTTCCTTGCATTCCGCGATATAGCCGGAAATTTTCACGGCAGAATCCAGCACCGATGTCATCAGTGCCGCCATGTACTCTCTGGGGTAATGGCACTTGAGGTAGGCTGTCTGGTAGGACACCACGGCGTAGCACACAGCGTGGGCCTTGTTGAAGGCGTAGTTTGCAAAGGCGACGATCTCATCATACAGGGACTGGCCCACCGCCTCGGAGATGCCGTTGCCCACACAGCCGGGGATATTCTTGCCGGGATCACCGTAGACGAACACCTTCCGCTCTTCCTCGATGATCTTCATTTTCTTTTTGGAGATGGCCCGGCGGATGTTGTCCGCCTGACCCATGGTATAGCCGCCCAGCCGCCGGAAGATCTCGATGACCTGCTCCTGGTAGACAATGCAGCCGTAGGTGACCTTCAGAATCGGCTCAAGCTGGGGGCATTTGTAGGTAACCAGCCTGTGGTTCAGCTTGTTCTCAATGAATTTCGGGATGGAATCCATGGGGCCGGGCCGGTACAGGGCCACGATTGCGGTGATATCCTCGATGGAGCTGGCTTTCATGCCCACACACACGCCGGTCATACCGGCGGATTCCAGCTGGAACACGCCCTGGGTACGGCCGTCGGTGAGCATTTTGAAGGTTTCCGGGTCGTCATCCCGGACATTGGCGATGGAAAAGTCCGGCGTATGCTTGCGGATCAGCTCCTCCGCGTCCTTGATCACCGTCAGGTTCCGCAGGCCCAGGAAGTAGTGATAGGTAACGAACACCGTCAGCATTATCTGTTACGGGTCGTTTTCCCCCACTTCGAACCGTACGTGCGGCTTTCACCGCATACGGCTCTCCATCGAGAATCAGTAGGCTTCGGTAACCTACTTTCGAATGATGTCAGAATGATTATTATACTATCCTTTAATCTACGTTGTTGTAGATTTGCATGCCTAAGATTTCAACTATCGTCCCTTCAATGTACTCGGTTGCATTGGTATCAGGTTTTGGGTTGGCTCTTTTGACATCGGTTATTGAATAGAGAAGTGCCTTATATTCTACTGACCCTCCATCCTTCATTCTCAACGGAATGGGGATAAGAAGTAGTAGTATTAGGGAAGCTCTGATTAAATCGGCAAGAGCAGATGGCGAGAGATTTTGGCCCAAATTGAAGTTTGGAAAGCGGAGGAATACTTTGTGTATTTCCCGGTTTTCAAACGGATAAGTTGGGTCAAAAGATCCGTCAGCTGCC
>JAFVMW010000066.1 GCA_017506735.1 Oscillospiraceae bacterium
ACCCAAAATCCGACCTCGATGGGCGGATTTTGGGAAATATGGTGTGGTTACGAGGCGGCAATCGGAGATTGCCGAGCGGGTCGTCGAGGACGCCGACCCCTACGATGGGTTATTCCACGCTCCCATACAAACTCCAATTTGACTACCAATGCCGTGTTCGAGGGGTTTCTGCTTGCATGGCGTTTTCCGGTGCAATAACGCACGCATTGCCCGTGGGGGCGTCCCCACAAACTCCAATTTGATGGATTCTCCCATACCTTACAAAACACCCGGGCAGCCGATGGGCTGCCCGGGTTGGTGCATTTTGGGGTTACTTGCCGGAAACGCTGATGTCGGTGAACAGCACCTCAGGCGCGCCTACGGGGGAGGCGACGGAGAACTTGACCTTGTCGGACAGGGCATCCACCTTGCACATCAGCTGATAGAAGTTGTCTGCCAGGGTGATGTTCTTCACAGGCCGGGTCTTTTTGCCGTTTTCCACCACAAAGCCGGTGGCCTGGAGGGAGAAGTCGCCGGACTGGGTGTTGGCACCGGCGTGGAGGCCCTGGAGGCTGGTGATGTACAGGCCGTTGCCCAGACGCTCCAGCAGGGCTTCCTCCGAATATGCGCCGGGGGCCAGGTACAGCCCCGTGGGGGCGATGTTCTTGGCATCCCGGGCATTGCCGGTGGTCTGCCGGCCCAGGAGCTTGGCGTACATCCGGTTGTACAGCAGGGTATTCAGCACGCCCTTGTCCACCACGGTTTTGGCATAGGCGGCAACGCCCTCGCCGTCGAAGGGACGGTGGTCGGTTTTTTCCGGGTGGAAGGGATCGTCCATCAGGGTGAAGGTCTCGCTGGCAATCTTCTGGCCTTCCTTGCCGGCCAGCAGCGTGGTGCCCAGATAGGCATTCCGGGCGGAGAATACCACGGAGTACACCCGGAGCAGGGAACTGACGGTGGGCGCGTCCATGATCACGTTGTACTTGCCGGAGGGGACAGGCTCGCCCCACAGGTTGTTCAGAGCGCCGGTGACGGCCTTGTTCACGGATTCTGCGGCAGTCTCCTTTTCCACATTGGCGATGACATACTCATCGGCGGAATCCTCAGCGCCCTCCCGGCTGTCCTTCACGGCGGCCATAGCCACCCGGTAGACCATGCCGAAGGTATGGCTCAGATCCAGGCCCTCGGAGTTGATCATCACATGGCTCTCCCGGACACCGGACACCTGGCTCTGGGAGCCGTCCACGATCTTGTCGGAGGCGGCGTAGGTCAGCTCCTGAAGCTCCAGGGCCATGGCCTTCAGCTCCTCGGCGCTGGGCAGTTCGGGAATGGGATCGCTGATCTGCTGATAGCTTGCAGAGCCGCCGAACAGGGGCATTTCGTCGGGATCATCCACGCACAGGGCGTTGCCGCAGGCGGCTTCCACCGCCTGGAAGGCTGCCTCGGGGGTTACAAGCTCGCTCATGGCGTAGCCGGACTTGCCGTCCACCACGCACCGGAGCTGCATCCTGGAGGAGCGGCTGTAGGAAACGGTGGAAACCTCCTTGTTCAGGGCCTCAGCGGAGGCGCTTTCCTCGGTGACGATGTTGATTTCATAATGCTCCGCGCCAAAGCGTTCCGCGGCTTCGGCAACTGCATTTTTAATGACTTCGGTATTCATAAACCTGCTCTCCTTTCCGCCTCAGGCCTGGCCGCCCACGGTGATCTCGCTGACACGGATCATGGGCTGGCCCACATCGGTGGGCACCATGCCGCTGGTGGAGCCGCACATACCCTGGGCGGTTTCCAGATCCTGGCCCACCATGTCGATCTTCATGATGATGTCTCCGCCGTTGCCGATGAGGGACGCGCCCCGGACCGGCTCGCAGATTTTGCCGTTCTTTACCAGATAGGCCTCTCTTGCGGCGAAGTTGAAGTCGCCGGTGAAGGGGTTGACGGAGCCGCCGCCCATGGCGGCGCAGTAGATGCCGTTTTCAATGGAGGAAATGATCTCCTCGTTGGTGTCGGGGCCGTTGTCGATGAAGGTGTTGGTCATACGGCTGGTGGGCTCGTAGGCGTAGCTCTGGCGGCGCCCGGAGGCGGTGGAGGGCATACCCATCCGGCGCTGGCCCAGAAGGTCGATCATGTAGTTTTTCAGGATGCCGTTCTCGATCAGCACACGGCGCTCCATGGGCTTGCCCTCGTCGTCGATGTTGCAGGAGCCCCAGGCATTGGGGATGGTGCCGTCATCGATGGCGGTGACCTTGGGATTGGCCACCTGGGTGCCCAGCTTGCCGCACATCTGGCTCATGCCGATGCCCACGCTGGTTGCTTCCAGAGAGTGGCCGCAGGCCTCGTGGAAGATGACACCGCCGAAGCCGTTGGCGATGGCAACGGTCATCTTGCCGGAGGGGCAGGGGATGGCCCGGAGGTTCACCAGGGCCTGCCGGGCGGCTTCCGTGCCGATGTCCTCGGGACGGAACCGGTCAAAAACCTCCAGACCCATCTGGCGGCCGGGGGAGCACATACCGGTCTGGTTGATGGTGCCGTCGGAGGCCACAGCGGACACGCCCAGACGGGTGCGTACCTGCCGGTCGGAGGTGTAAACACCCTCGGAGTTGGCTACGGTGAAGGACTTGTCAAAGCAGAACAGATTGCCGCTGACCTGGATGATCTTTTCATCCGCCTCATAGGCCTTTGTGCAGGCGGAACGGACCAGATCGGCCCGAACCTTCGCACTGACATCGGCAGGGAGAACGGCGACGGGATGGATATTGGGATTGATCCGCTCGGTCAGGCAGAAATCGGGGATTCTGTCCACGGGATTGCCCACCGCCTGGGCAACACGTCTGGCGCACTCCCGGAGACCGGAGGGGGTCAGGTCAGTAGTACTGGCGAAAAAGGTACGGGTGCCCACAAAGGCACGGATGCCCACGCCGCTGATGATCTGGTCGTTGATGGACTCAATCTTCCGGTTGGAGTAGGACATGGTGGAATTATGAGAATATTCCGCATAGACCTCCGCGAAATCCGCGCCCCCATGGAGCACGATGGAGATCAGATCGGACATCATTTTCTTGTCGAGCATAGATGGTGATTCCTTTCCTTGTGTACGAATTTCAGGCTTGGGAAGTTGTTTCGGTAACTATACCATAGAATCATGTATGTGTCAAAGGAGTACAGCGGTTTTTGTATGCAAAAGTGCAAAAAGGAGCGGCCTGCTGGCCGCTCCTTCCGGTGTCGGATTATGTGTTGTGGAACCGCTCCCAATGGACTTCCTGCCAGCCGTCGGTGTCAAACACACCCCGGACGGCGGCGATCATCATTTCCATCTTGCTGTACAGCACCGGGGCCTCCATCAGGTATCTGGCGGTGTAGTCGGAGGTCATGATGTACTCCATCAGCCGGGCCCGGTCCTCCTGGGGGATGGTCTTGCCGTAGGCATCCACGAAGTAGCTTTCCTTTCCGGCATCGCCGTCCAGATAGGTATGCTCCGTGTCGTTGTAGTAGCCTTCCACCACGCCCTTGTAGCTGAAGCCCTGGGGGTTCAGCTCTCCCCAGCGCACATCGTTGAGGAGCATGGGGTCGGAGTCCATGATCTTGTTTTCCATGGCGTGCCAGATCTCATGGCAGTAGGTGGCAGGCAGATCCCGGGTGGTCACATCCACGGCGATGGGATACCAGTCGCCCATGTCGTAGGTCACGCCCAGCACGTCCACATTGTCGTCATCCAGGCCGGCGGTGATGTTTGCCACCAGCAGCACCAGGATGCCCCGTTCCTGGGCCTCGTTCCGGAACTGGGAGAAGAAAGCCTCGGGATACAGCTCCAGGGAATCCTCCAGATCCTTCAGTGCGGAGCGCAGCAGTTTTTCCTCGGCGGCCAGGGCGGCATCGCTGGAGGGCTGAATGTCAAAGCCGCACTGCTCAATGATGGAGTCGCACTGGTTGGACATGAGGATGGTGATGTCATACCGTTGCTCCAGCTCATCCGCCCGTTCCCGGACCGCAGAAAGGATTTCGGGAACCTCCACGTAGACGGACTGCTCCTCGTAATTTTCTACAATGGCGGTGTCGGTGAGCGACAGCTCCGTTTCCTCCGGCAGTCCGGCGCTTTCAAATTCCAGCAGCTCCGGCCGGATCAGGGCCAGCTTGGTGCCCCGGCGGTTGTAGTCCAGGGCCAGCAGATTGCCTCCGGGGAGGGATACCACCTTGCCCGGGTCCATCTTGTCCGTCAGCTTGGCGATTTCCGCGAATTCCCAGGTGTCCCGGAACCGGTACAGCCGGAAGGAGGACAGATTGTAGGCGTTTTTCGGATCATAGCCCATGACGATCTGGTAGTCGCTCATGGGAACACACCAGCTCCGCTTTTCCGCGGTTCGGGGCAGCACATCCTCAAGACGCAGGGCGGCTTCACCGCTCCAGCCGGTGCGGACCAGATCGGAGTTGTTCACCAGCTCGCTGTACTGGATCATCACGCCGTCAGAAGTCAGAAAATAGGTCTCCATGCCGTCGGCCAGGGCCAGGAGCCTGCCGGTGCCGGCCTCCACCACGCCCATGCACAGATCCGTCAGATAATACTGGGTGTGGACGTTGATGAGCAGCACATCATCCGCCATCCGGTAGTCGGCAATGGATTCCAGAGGCAGGGAAAGCTCCGTTTCCACCTGGGTGGTTTCGCCGGTTTCAATGTCCAGACGGCACAGCCGCTGGGCCCGGATGTAATAATAGCCTGTCATGTCGGCGGTGAAGGTGCCGCCGCTGTTCCCGCAGGCGAAGCTGCCGGTTTCGTTGAGCTTCCGGTCCAGAAGCAGCCAACGGTCCCCGGACACGTCAAACACCGGCAGAACCCCGGGAAGCTGGCTCTGAACCGGGAACCGGAGGGCCAGATCGAAGGTCTTTTCTGCCAGCACCGTGTCGGTGTACAGATCCAGCACCATCAGATGGGAGATGGTAATGCTCCGGGTCCGGTCATATTCCGTGTTCAGAAAGGCCACGGTCCGCTCGTCCAGCACAGCCACAAAGGGGCTGGCGATGAATTTCCGCCGGGACAGCAGATTCACGCCCTGGGGGGTCATCTCCGTGGGAGGCGGTGTGGGCTCGGTGGGGGCATCCGTTTCCGCCGGGGCGGTGGAAGCCGGGGGGGCGGTTTCCCCGGAGGGGGCGGTGGCGGTCTGGTTCCCTGTGCAGCCGGAAAGAAGCGCCAGGGCCAGCACCAGGCTGAGCAGTCTGGTCAGTTTTGTCATAATAGTCCCTCCTCAAATATGGTTGGAATGGTGGGGGCAAATTGGCAATGATTCTGCTCAATAGAACAGCAGGGAGAACCAGGTGACCACATTTTCGCCGTACTGGAAGGTCAGGCCCAGCTCCTCGATGACGGGCAGGATGTTGATGCCGTGGCTCTCCACGCAGGGGTGCATCTTCTCGGGGTAGCGGCAGGGCTTGCCGTCCAGCCAGGCGCAGCGCTCACAGACGGTGCAGCTTTCTGTGGACAGAATGTAAGGCTCCACCCCCAGCTCCCGGAGAATGTCTCCCACCTGGTTGGTCAGGGCTTCATGCTCCGGCCGGGTGGAGAGCGTCTCCTCAATGTCAGCGATGTCCCGAACCTCCTGGATGGAGGAGATCAGCAGGCAGTTTTCATACATCCGGCACTTGGCCTTGCAGTAATTCACGGTGCCTACCGCCGGGGGACAGGCCCAGCTTTTGTTGTACATGGGGCATTCATTCTGGCAGATCCAGCGGACCCGGTCGGTGAAATCCAGCTCCTGGGGCGTGAGAAAATGGTATACATACAGGGGCAGCTCTGCCAGTTTTTCTTCCAAAAGTTCCCGATTCATTTCAGTTCCTCCAAAATATTTCTGCATCCTTCGCAGATGTCGTTCCAGGTGGCGGTGAAATCCCCGGTGTACCAGGGGTCGGCCACGTCCCGGGAAAGCAGGGGGCGGCATTTGCGCTCCCATTTGCCGGGGAACATGGACTTCAGCCACCGGGCGTTGCTCCGGTCCATGTAGTAGATCCGGTCAAATTCCTCCAGATCCCTGGCGGTGATCTGCCGGGCCCGGTGCCCCTCGCAGCCGATGCCGTGACGCATAAGCTCCCGACGGGCAGGTGGATAGACGGGATTGCCGATTTCCTCGGTGCTGACCGCCGCCGAATCAATAAAGAACCCGTCACTCCGCCCGGCCCTGGCGACCATATCCTTTAAGATGTATTCCCCCATGGGACTCCGGCAGATATTGCCGTGGCAGACAAATAACACTTTTACCATTGCTCAATTTCTCCTTGATAAACCACGATTTGCTTAGAGCCGCAACAACTTTTCGGATTTTCTCTTTCCGGAGCATCGTTGCATTTCGTGGCTCGGCGTGGCATATTGTTTTGCGCAAAAGTAGTAAATCTGGTAGTAAACAGACCCCGTTTACTACCGGTCTTACTACTTTTGGCAGGCAAACATTCTTACGCTTCCATTACCCGGTCAAATTCCGCCTGTGCATCCTCAATTTTCAGATGGGTGTAGGTATCCAGCGTGATGCTGATATCGCTGTGGCCCATAATATATTGAAGCGTCTTGGGATTCATGCCGCTCTTTGCCATATTGGAACAGAAGGTATGGCGGCACACATGAGGGGTGATCTTAGGAAGCTGCACCTTGTAGATGCTGTTATACTTCTTCCAGATATGCTGAAAGTACTCTTCCCAATGGAGGGCGACCATGGGCATCTCGTTCTTGTCCAGAAACAGGAATCCGGTGTAACCGTCGATCATCGGCTCCTTCTTCGGCTTCTTCCGGTTGTCGATGATCCGCCGGAAACAGGCCGCCACCTGAGGGCTCATGGGGACAAACCGCTCACCGTTTTTGGTCTTAGTGTCCTCGATGATATACTCCATGGTGTGGGCCCGCTGAAGCTGATGATCGATGCGAATCCGCTTCTTCTTGAAGTCGATATCCCCGATGGTCAGACCGCAGAACTCCGACACCCGCAGGCCGGTATTGAACAGGATGAAGATCCCGTCATAATACTTGCTGTAGTGGCTGTCATTCTGGATGAAGTTCAAAAACGCCCGCTCCTGTGCCCGGGTAATAGCCTCCCGAGTCACACTGTCGTTGACAATCACCGTGGCCAGTTCAAACTGAAAGGGATTCTTCCGGATCAGATCATCCTGCAACGCCATCTCAAAGGCAGGCCGAACCACGCCCCGAACCGTATGGATGGTGCTGTATCCCCTGCCGTCCACCTTCTGCATCTTGATCAGCCAGGCTTTGGCATCGGACTGCTTCACCTTGTCGATGCGCAGCTTGCCGAAGTCTTCCTTCCTGATGATGCTCCATACAAAGTTATAGTTGGCTTGGGTATTGTGCCGGACATTGACCTTCAGGGACAGGTACTTCTCCACCAGCTCCAGGACTGTCAGATCTCCGCCATTGGGCCCCACCTGATTGAACTGATCCTGTTGGATCTGCCGTTCCTTCTCCCGAAGGGAAAGGTCTTGCGATTTTCCGGCAGGAGTCCGGTCGTTCTTGTCCAGTCTCCAGCTGTAAACGAACTTGTACTCACCATTCAGATCCTTGTACTTATACGCATATCTTCCGTCTTGACGTTGACTCTCTCCATTGTGCAAAATGCGGCCCCGGTTATCTCTCCGCTTTTCACTCATAGCAATCTCCTTTCGATGGGGAGAGCTCCGATATAATACCCTGAGTATATCATACCGGAGCCCAATTTACTACACGAATCTGAAAATTCCGCCGAAATCCTATGGCAGAGTCTCAGATTACCGAGGCATCATTCAGGTATTCTTCAAAGAGTTTTCGCTTGATCATCACCCGATTTCCGTTCTCCAGCAGGAATTTAGCGTCCATATTTTCCTCCACAATCTGACGCATTTTCTTCTCGCCAATGTGGAAATACTCCGCTGCTTCCCGGAGTGTTAACATATACTTCTCCCAGTAAAGGATCTCAATCATAGGCGTTTTTCCTCCGTATTTCTTGTATTCTGTTTTACGTACTCAGTCAGGATCTCTTCCGGAATGTTGTCCACGATCTTCCGGAGATCCTCGTATTCACTGACCTTCTGGGCGATCTCCATCTGCTCTTTCACGGTGAGTCTTCCGGAATCTGCCTCGGCCTTCAGTTGTTTGAAAGCGGCTGCGAACTTCTTCAGCTGGCTCTGCATCTTCTCCACACCAGGGATGTAGGTGTTCAGCAATGCTTCAATCTCCGCTGCCCGCCTCTTTGCATTCAGGGGTGGATGTCTGAGAGCAACGCAGTCAGCATCTGCTGCTGTTTTCCCAGCCGGGCGGCTTCCTTGTAGATTCGGGGCGGGATATGGGTACGTCCTGTCAGGCTGGCTGACTCGCCCCGCTCCAACTCCGGATATTTCTTGACCATGTGCTTCCAGAAGCCGTCCTGCCATTGGGTCAGCTTCTTTTTGTTGCCCGGAATCTCCTTGGCGGACAGCCGCTTGTCCTTTGTCAGGGGGACGAAGCTCAGGTGCATATGGGGTGTCCTTTCGTCCATGTGAACCACGGCGGATATGATGGTCTCCGGGGCTTGATGGGCTTGAACGAACGTCAAGGCATCGTCAAAGAAGTCCTTGATTTGCTTTGGACTTTTCTTTTCGAAGAACTCCGGACTGGCTGTGATCAGCGCCTCAACCACCCGGACACTATCCGACCGGGTACGACATTTCGCTTCTGCAATTTGCTTCTCGGCTTCGGCCCGGTATTTACGCCGAGGGCTGACCAAATGGATGGGCGGCAAACACTTCCCGGAGACCAGCCTTATCGGCACAGTCCAGCTTGTAGAACACGGGGCGAACGCAGGTGATGGTTTCGATCCGGTCGATGACCTCGGCCTTGGCATTGGACAGATCGTCCACGATGATGGGATTGTGTCCTGCGTGGATCAGCTCCACCACGGTGTGGCTTCCGATATATCCGGCACCGCCGGTGACAAGTACATTCATGGATTAACCCTCCTGATTCACATAATCAACGAAGTTCAGGAACGCAGTCTGACCTTCGGTAGTATTCTTGTACACGCCTGCATCCTCCAGAACGGCGGTAAAGACCTTACCAGTTTCCTTGAGGATGATGTCCAGAGCGTTCTCTGCTGTACAGTGCTTCGTGACAGAAACAAAGATTTTGCTTTACTCTCAGAGTATCCGTAACGATGCTCTGTCCATAAGGGGCAGTATCCCTTTTCGCTGTTTCATGTGGCTTTTTGTGAAATAACGAAAACCTTCATTCTATGCCGTACTTTGTACGCTGTTGAGTGCATCACTCATTGGTATAGATACCATGGAGCAGTTTACAAATCTGATTGAGGTGCTGAAACTGTCCAAGCACATGAACAGCCCGATCAGCCAGCGTGGCAAAGGCAGCATGGCCCATGGTATGGGAAAAAGGAAACGGAAATAATAGTGTATCGCTGGAGCTACCGTAGTGGTTCTGATAAAACAAAAAACCGCCGCAAATTTTTTCCTTATATGGATAAAATTTGCAGCGGTTGGGTCTTTTTTTACAGAAAACAAGTAGTTTATCGGATCATATCAATTCCTTTTTGTAAAGTCTCTGCATCAATTGCGCCGGTTGCCTGGGCAACAGCATATCCATCGGCATCAATGAAGAAAGTCGTTGGTAACGAGTACGCACCATAGGTCAAGGCTGCATCGGAGTTTATATCATAAAATACGGGGAAAGAATACTCGTGCTTCTCAATGAAAGCAGATGCGCTTTCCATGGTCTCTCGTCCTGTTGTCATATTGACCATCAGAAAATTAACTTCCTCGCTAAGTACCAGATACTTCTCATGGAAATCTGGCATTTCCATCTGACACGGACCGCACCAGCTCGCCCAAAAGTTCAGCACAATGGGTTTCCCCACATAGTCACTTAGATGGACTTCATTTCCTTCTGCATCATACACGGTAAAGTCTGGCGCTTTTGTTTTCTGTTCCGTTTCGCTTTCATCGTTACTGCCTTCCTGTTGTGCCGCCTGTGTTGACAACCGCTCCGCAGTAATATTCTGTCCAAGCTGGCGGTAGAGGAGCGTAGCTCCTCCTATTAGCAGAGCAAACACTAAAATAATAAGAAGAAGCGTTCTCTTATTTTTCATAATACCTCCTTAACCCAAAAGTCCAAGCAGTCGTCCCATGGTTCCTGTCGTCATCAGAATGCCGATCAGAACAAGCAGAAGGCCACTGACAGCATTGATAATTTTGTAGTTTTTCTTGATCCAATTAAATGTACTTTTTAGATAATCGATCAGCACTGCGCTGAGGACAAAGGGGATTCCCAAACCAAGGGAGTAGGCCAGAAGCATCAGCATTCCTTCTACCACATGAGCCTGCTGGGAAGCAAGCATCAAGGCAGAGCCCAGAAAAGCTCCGACGCAAGGAGTCCAGCCAATGGAAAAGATTACGCCGAAAAGCAACGCTGAGAAAAATCCCATTTTGTTCGTGTTCATTGAATGGTGACTTCCTTTGAACAGATTCAATTTGAACACGCCCAGGAAATTTAAGCCGAAGATAATCACAATCAAACCGGAAACAATGTTAACCGCCGTCTGATGTTCCTTCAGGAAGGCGCCTACCGTACCTGCCAGTGCTCCAAGGATCACAAACACAACTGTAAAGCCGATAACAAATCCCAATGCACCCTTCAGAGTTTTGCTGGTGGTTCTTTCACCACCTCCGGCAAAGTAAGAAATGTAGATCGGCAGCATAGGGAGCAAACAAGGGGATATGAAGGTAATGATACCTTCCAGAAATGCAATCACATACTGCATCTACCATCACACTCCCTTCCAAATACTCCGGAGAGCAACCAACCTATCAATCCCATGTAAATCATAGAATTTACAGGATTAGACGTAATAGCACAGCTGCCGGTGGTACACCCCACAAAATAGTAATACGCAAAGCCCGCAAGTACACCGCCAAGGATGAATAGTGCCGGGCGAATCCATTTCTTTATTTTATCCTTCATATCAAGTACCTCCTGCCAAGTAATCTTTCGCCATATGAACCGCTATGGCACTGTCTGCCACAGCAATTACCACCTGACGAAGTAATTTTGTTTTGTTTGATCATAGTATACTGCGAAAATCTTGATCCTTCTGTGATGACATCACCCAATAAAAAAAGCGATGTGGGTTCGTTCCACATCGCTCTATTAACAGTTATTTATGTAGTTGGCGCATGATTTTCTCGGACAACTGGATAATTTCTGACTGCTTTTCTTTGATAGATACAGATGTACTTTCTTCATCTGAAAGTTCCGCATACAGATGGATCGTGTTGGTGTCATCCCATACTTCGTCACTGACAGCCATGATATCATTGGACATCTGGATTGTCTGTTCCATTTGTGCCTGCATTTGGATTATTTGAGCCTGGGCTCCCCGAAACTGTATTTCCTTTTTTCGAAGAAGGATTACCAAGTATACTATGATTAAAAAAAGCAAAATTAATATGATATATTGCATGGCTATCTTTTCCTTATTGCAGGTAGTTTCTTACGGAATCCCTTAAAATGCTCAGTGAAATTGGCATTGCAAGCACAGTCAACTTACCCGGATTCTTTACGATTCCATTGGCATATGTCATATCACGGGAAATAAGAATCACGGGCGTAGTCCTGTCGGCACGC
The DNA here is from genome assembly GCA_017506735.1 of Oscillospiraceae bacterium. GTDB lineage: Bacteria > Bacillota > Clostridia > Oscillospirales > Oscillospiraceae > Faecousia. Next base: position 11,609 of record JAFVMW010000066.1, read on the forward strand.
CACGGTTGGTCTGGCTGACGTGTCATATCTTCCGTAACGATCCAAAGCGCCGGTTTGCGCTTTACGAAACATTTTCTCACATCTTCCGGAGTATGGAACAGAAAGACGCTTTTAGACACCAGGCTCAATGCCTGCTGCAAACCTTTTGCGTAAACCTCATTCTTGCACAGCAGAGCGACCACCGATTCAGAAACTGGCTCTCTGGTAGCTTGAATAAAATCCAACACCGGAGTATTGTATAGGCTGAAATCTTTTTCTTTGTGAACATCATCATAATAGCTTCTGGCTGCCTGACACATTCTCAAGCAGAACTGCTCAATATCAATGCGGATATCCATCCCATCCGCATGGGTTGTTGCCTGATCCAGTTGGCATACAGAAGTGCCGCAGTTCACACCTAAATGGAAACGGACTTTGCTTTCGTTTTCGTTGTTCAAAAAACCCTTGTTTTGATGCAGATATTCACAGCGGAGCTGCCAACAACGCTCACCACAAATATAGGGCGCTTCATCAGATGAGGAAATTTTGAAATATTCTCCGGCGTATTCATCAAACCAGTGGACGTACTGTCCCCCAACATCACGGGTTGGGTTCTTCTGACGATCAAGCATGACACGACCATCCCGATATCGCTTGACAATCTCAGGAAATGCAATACCACCACAAATGTCCGGCAAGGTCAATGCCAATGCCAACGCCGACTGCCATCGCCCATCGGCTATATTCAGTTCCACTTCTTCTACACGGTGCAGAAAAGTAAAGCTGACATCTCCCCGCATGATTTGCCCTCCTAAGAAAAAATCTCCTACAAAGAATCATTTTCGCCGCAAATCCAGTAGTCTCCGCCCTCAATTCTAAGAGGCCGCCCTTCTACAAGGCTGTCTGCCATCTTTTTTCTTGCGTTATTGTATATTCTCTGTACGGTTGTTCTTGCCACTTGCATGTACACGCTGCACACTTCCTGGCTGAAGCCCTCTTTGTCAATCAGACGAACAGCTTCATATTCATCGACTGTCAGAACAACTGGAAGCTTCTCTTCACTTGCTGTAACTGGTACAAACTCTTTTATTTCAGGAAGTTTACACACCCGTCTGCTCTTTGCCTGTCTCGACATAAAGACACCTCTACTTCGTTTGTGTTCCCATTATACATTCTTTTACGGGCATATGTCAATTAAATTGTTGACATATGCCCATAAAAACAATATAATTATGCTTAGCAAGGAGGGTGCGCCGGTTCGGTGCGGAATATATAGTCGGTGGGAACCCGACCCGGTAAGGTCTAGCAAGCCGCCGGTATCGAGTCCTTGGAGCGCCAAAGGCTAACGATGGTGTTTAAGCGTAGGACAGAGAGCAGGAAGGCCGTAATGCGAAAGCGTGAAGTGATAGAGCTCCGTTATAGAATCGATTGTGTGTCGGTGGC
>JAFVMW010000107.1 GCA_017506735.1 Oscillospiraceae bacterium
AGACCTTTTAACTTCCAAAATCCGGCTTTCTTCAGATTCCGCCTCACGACGGACACCCTTGCCTTTGGCTAACCCTTCCCGCTACCGGGCGGATTCGGGACTTTCACCCTATAGAACGTGCGCTCACCGGGCGCACACAAAACAAGGGCGTGTTCATTTGAACACGCCCTTTATATTAGGATTCAGCAGAAGCCTGGATGCGCTCCATGCGCTGTTTCCAGAAGAAGGAGATGGCTACCGGCGCGCCAAACAGGCCCCAGAAGCCGAATACTCTCAGACCAATGAACATGGACACCAGCGAAATAATGGGATGCAGGCTCAGCTGCGCTCCAACAATCTTGGGTTCCATGTAATTGCGGACCACGGTGACGATTCCGTAAATGACAAACAGCTCGATGCCCAGCTTGGTATAGCCAAGCACCAGAGAAATCACCGCCCAGGGAATCATGATGCCGCCGGTTCCCAGAATGGGCATAATGTCAAAGACCGCTATGACGGCTGCCTTGATCATGGCGTTTTCGATTCCAAAGACCATGAACAGAAGGCTCAGCTCTGTAAAGGTCATCAGCATGATCAGCACATAGGACCGGATGACCACGAACAGAGTGTCCGTCATGTAGACACGGATTTTCTTCAGAACGTCCTTGTACTTCCCGGGAATGTTCCGGGACGCAAAGGAGAGGATTCCCTCATAATCACAGACGATGAAAATCGTGGAGAAGATCATGGCCAGCACGCTGAAAATCACAGAGGGAATCCCACGGGCCAAACCGGAAATGATGGAAACTGCCACGCCGGAAAGGCTGGCGATCACATTTTTCAGTGCGGACAAGGCGCTCTCCTTCACGGACTGAAGGACAGTAATCACCGCAGGGTCCAGCTCCTCCATGAGATCATAGAACCAGTCGTAGCAGAAGGAAACAAAGGGCATAAGCTTATGCTCATAGACCTGGGGCAGCCACTGAATCAGCCCGCCCAGCGCGGAAACGCCCTTCACCGCCAGCAGACCAACCACCAGACCCATGACGCCGTAAACCAGGATTGTCAGCAGAATGCGGACGATCCGGTTCGGAAGCCGGATCAGATTGGATAGCCGCACAACCAAAACCGATATTATGACACCGATGATAAACGGCACCGTTATGGGCAGAAGATATTTCAATGCCAGGAACACACCTGCTCCCACGATGCTGTAATAAGCAAAATTAACCAGGAAATCGCGCTTTTTCTGGATCGACAAGGGTACTCCCCCATTCCGTTTACAGATGCTTCCATTATACCGACCGGCAGACGGGATGTCCACCCATTTCATAAAAAATTCATAAACATTCCCGAAAGATCCATCGCTGACCCGGCTTTCTTTGAGAAATCAGCTTTCAAATTCATAAAGACGGTATAGCTTTCCGGCAAATTTACCGGCGTAGAGCTTTCTGAACACACCCTGCTCCCAGGGCTTCAGCTGGGCAATCAGCTCCTCCGGGGTCATGGAATGCTCGCTCAGATAGGTTATCCCTGTATCCCGGGCCAGGGCCTCGGGATCATCCAGACCCCAGACCTGGGTCACGCCCACATCATTGATTGGATTGCGGAATCTGGATGCCTTGGCGGCAAATTCTGAGTAACAGTCCATCAGCAGACACACATGGTCAAAATGGCCCTTCAAAAGAGCAAGCAATGCCCGGAGCTCCTCCGGACGCAGGTACATACTCAGGCCCTCCATGACCACGATTGCCCTGCCACGGGGAAGGGCCTGGATCCACTCCCGGCGGCGAAGATCACCGGGTATCATCCGATAGCCATCCTTCTCCCGATAGTAACGGCGCCGTTCCGAAATCACGGCAGGAAAGTCCACATCGTACCAGGCTCCCCTGCCCTCCAGCCGGAAGGCTCTGCTGTCCATGCCGCAGCCCAGGTGCAGAACCACGGCTTCCGGGTCAAGGGTCATCTGTGCTTCCGTCCAGCGATCAATCACAGCAGAGCGCATTCCCATGTAATAGGCAAGCCAGCGGGAGGCGGATTTTCCCCGAAGGGGAAAGCCCTCCGCCTGCCAGATCTGCTCTGCCATGGAATCCTTCAGGATGATGCCTTTTCGGCTGACCAGGGCTTTTCCATAAAGAGGGATATACAGGGTCTGATTGACTTCATTCATTGGAATGCTCCTTTCTTGCAACGATAAACCAGGTCGTCCCATGGCCCGAATCCTCCAGCAGGCAGTCTGCGCAGCGGATCACCCGGAAGCCGCACTGCTGAAGCATCCGGCAGATTTCCCCTGGATCGTGGATGGTCTCCCGGATCACTTCCTCCAGGGCAAGCACCCCGGATTCGTATACACGGACGGTGAGATGAACCCGGTTCTGCCCGGGACGGGTCATCTGAAACCAGACCCGGGTAGTTTCGGTAAAATCCATTTCGAAGGGTTCACTGTCGGATACTTCCTTTTCATTCAGAAGATCGAACACAAAATAGCCGCCGGGGGCCAGATAGCTGTAAACATTCTCAAAAATCCGACGGACATCCCCCAGCTCCGGGATATGATTTACCGCATCGCCGGTGCAGGTGACCAGATCGTAGGCATCCGCCGGACGGAAGGTGGTCATGTCTGCCACGGTATACTGACCCTGGGGATCATTTTCCCAGGCGATGGCGATCATGCCGTCAGAGAGATCCATGCCGGCGGCTTCCATTCCGGCGGCTCTGAGAATCCGGCACAGGATGCCGGTGCCGCAGGCCAGATCCATGGCTGTTTTGGGGGTCACATTGTTGCGTTTGAGCCAGGTCAGCAGAAGCTCTCCGAAGATTTCCGGATAGTAATTCCAGCCGAATTCATTGTATACCTTACAGAATACTTCACTGTACATCGATGGGTTCCCCTTTCAGAAAGGCCAGGATCACACCGGTGAAGGTCTTTTCTTCTTCATAAAGACCGTGGCCCTGTTCCGGATAGTATTTCAGCACCGCCCCGGGAATCCGGGAGGCCATTGTTCTGGAGCCCTCCTCTCCCAGACAGTGATCCCTGCCGCCAGCCACAATCAGGGTTGGGGACTGAATCCGACTCAGGCCTTCCAGGGTATTGTGGGTTCTGCAAGCCTGGGCCATCAACAGAAACCGGTCATAGGAACGGGGCTTGGTCATCCTGCCGATCATCGGGATCAGCCATTTGCTGCTGCGGTAATAGCGATCTGAATAGATCAGGCGGAGATTGCTGTCCATGAGGCGGGTATGATCCCCGGCTTCGGCGAAGGAAATCCAGGACCCTATGGCCTCCTCCATAATGGGATTGGAACAGGGCGCCGTGACGGTGAGAATGAGCTTGCCCACCAGCTCCGGATGATCAATGGCCAGATGCTGAGCGATCATTCCGCCCATGGAGACACCGAAAACATCCGCCCGTTCAATTTCAAGGAATCTCATGGCCCGGGCCAGGTTATCGGCCATGTCCCGGGTGGTGACTCCTTCTGAGAGCTGATTCGTCCGGCTGAAGGAATACACTGTATACTCCCTGCAGAACCGGTAATACATCAGAGCAAGGGGAAACGCCATACCCCGTACCGTTCGCAGGCCATCACCAAGGCCGGGGAGCATAACGAGGGTCTTTTTTCCCGTACCGAAGCGGATATAGTCCATATCCGTATCCCCAAAGGGAATGGTGCCGTTCTGAATTCCAAATAACAATGGGATCACCTCCTTTTCTCCATTGTATCACGGGACGGGTCCCAATTCAATGAAAAACCGCGGAAGAGGACGGTTTGTCCACTTCCGCGGCATGAAAACAGGAATCAGCCGAAGTACTCTCTCTGGAGGTCGCTGTTGAGGATGGAACGGATCACATTGCCGCAGCACCGGCGCAGATCCCGGGGGGAAATCTGGTTTTCCTGGAGGCCCTTGAGAATGGCCTTTTTCGCGGCAGGGGTACCGGGCATGATCAGATCATTGCCAGCCTTGATGGCAAGGGGATTGCTGGCCTGACCGTCATTGGTGGAAAACCAGTCGGTCATTACCACACCCTCAAAGCCCCATTCATTACGCAGAATCTTGGTGCAGAGGTCATGGCTGTTGGGTGCGTATACCCCGTTGACCTTGTTGTAGCTGGTCATAATGCCCTTGGCGCCACCCTGCTGGACACAGCGCTGGAAGGCCCGGAGGTAGATTTCCCGGAGCGCCCGTTCAGACACATTGCTGGAAACGAAATTCCGGTTGTCCTCCTGATTATTGCAGGCGAAATGCTTCACGGTGACATAGAAGCCCTCCTCCTGCTGAACGCCCCGGGTCATGGCGGCAGCAAGATCACCGGCCAGGAAGGGGTCCTCGGACCAGTATTCAAAGTTCCGGCCGCACAGGGGGTTGCGGTGGATGTTCACCGCAGGGGCCAGCCAGTAGGTACAGCCGTATTCCTTCATTTCCCGGTAGATAGCAGTACCGATCTCATACATCAGCTCCCGGTTCCAGGTCTGGGCCAGCGCGTGGGATACGGGGAAAGCGGTAGTATACTGGTACAGCACAGGCTCCTTTTCCGGGTCGCCGTTGGTGAATTTCTTCACAAAGTCGGGGAAGGCATCGAAAATGGACAGGGCCGCATCCACCGCCTTGATCCGGCCGGATTTGCTCACGGTGGAGCGCTTCTGAATCCGCAGACCGGCAGGGCCGTCGCAGAGGGTCACATTGCACAGGCCCCGATTCCAGAATTTGCTGGTGGTATTGCCCACAGAGCCGGGGAGCTTGAAGAAATGATCGCCACCGAACATTCCCGCGCCCACCACGATATCCGCCATTTCCGCATCGGTCAGACTGTTCAGAAGCATCTGGACACGCTGGTCCTGGCAGACAGCAGGGTCTTCATAGGTATAGACTCTGGGCTCAATGGCAGAAGCATCCAGCTCCAGCACGGGAACCAGGGGAATTTCCCAGTGGTAGCTCTGGGATTTCAGCTCCTTCATGGGAACGCGCATGGGGCACACATGGGTATGAACGGATACAATGGCATCCCCGTTCAGCTCCACAATGGCGGCAGGGACGGTAACCCGGGAGGAATTGCCCACCCGGAGCAGATAGCCGCCCTTTTCCAGGACATAACAGCCGTCTGCCTCCCGGTAGCTGGCAAGCTCCTTCAGGTCGAAGGACAATTTCAGATTCTCCGACGCGCCGGGGGCCAGAAGGCCTGTCTTGGCGAAGGCCGCCAGGGACTGGTACTCCTTGTCCATGGCACCATTGGGGGCGGACACATAGAGCTGTACGGTCTCCTTGCCGGAATACTGGCTGCCGATGTTGCGGACGGAGACATTCAGCAGAACCCTGGTGCCATCGAGCTGGGCTTCGCAGGGAGTGATTTCAAAATCGGTGTAGCTCAGACCATAGCCGAAGGGATAGCAGGGCTCCACGCCGAAGGAATCGTAATAGCGGTAGCCCACATAGATGCCCTCTTTATAGAATTCCTGCTTCAGATTGCCGTTGCAAGAGCCGTATTCTGCGCCGAAGGGAACATCGGAATACTGCTTTGCCCAGGTGGAGGACAGCTTGCCGGAGGGAGTCACCGCACCGGAGATCACATCCGCGAAGGCATGGCCGCCCTCAGTGCCAAGCTGACAGATATAAAGAACAGCATTGATCTCCGGAATCTGATCCAGGAAGCTCATATCCATGGCAGAGCCGCAGTTGATAGCCAGAACAAACTTCTCATACCGCTGGGCCAGGAACCGGATGGTCTGCTTTTCCAGCTCTGTCAGCAGGAAGTCACCTGCCTCCACCTTCCGGTCGCCGCCCTCACCTGCCTGCCGGGACAGAACATAAATGCAGGAATCGGTTTCCTCTGCCACGTCGGCTTCCGTAACCTCCGGGCCGTCGGGGAATCGGAAGTTGTCGAACAGCATGGACATGATGCTGTCCAGCTTCAGCAGGTTCACCCGTTTCTTCTTTTCTTCCTGGTAAAGGGCGTACTGCTCCTGATAGTGGTTTTCAAACCGTCTGATCCAGTCCTTGCTGGTAACGGTGAAGCCCCGGTCCTCCATGCCTTCCAGAATGGTGACACTGTGACGCTCGTTGACCTCGCCGGAGCCGGTGCCGCCCTTGATGGTCATGGACACACCGGGGCCGAACAGGGCCACGGTTTTGCTGGTCAGGGGCAGGGCGCCGTCATTTTTCAGCAGAACGATGCTTTCGCAGGCGGCCCGGTAGGCCACCTGGAGATTTTCCTTCTCACGGCTGGAAACATGATCGGAACGGCTTGCTTTTGTACGAATCTGCATAGGGGTTCCTCCTCTTTCGCGGCAGAGCCTGCCGCATTTTTCTTTTATCATACCAGACTTTCTGGCCGGATGGAATACGCTATTTCTTTTTCGTCCATATACACAAAATCGGGACCATGCTTTTGCACAGTCCCGAAGGCAGATCAATTGCTGCCGGATACCAGGAGGTGGAACCGGGTCAGAATGGCGGCGCATTGGGCACGGTTGGCGCCGGACACAGGCGACAGGTGGGTTTCGTCGGTGCCGGCGATAATGCCGTGGGTCACCGCCCAGGAGAAGGGCTCCAGCGCATAGGTGGAAACGGATTCCGCATCGGCATAGCCGGACAGAACCGACAGCTTGTAGCTGGTGGAAACCGACAGCCAGCCGGCACAGCGGTACAGGAAGGTCACGAGCTGTTCCCGGGTCACATAGCTGGAAGGAGAAAACAGTGTGTCGGAGGTGCCGTTGGTGATGTTCTGCTCATAGGCCCAGCAGACGGCACTGTAGCAGTAATCCTCCGGGGACACATCCGTAAAGGGGCAGGCTTCCTGGGGTGCAGGAGAACCGCTGAGCCGGTGAAGCACCGTCACGACCATGCCCCGGGTCATCGTACCCATTGGAGAAAACCGGTCAGCGCCGGTGCCGGACATCAGTCCATGACGGTAAACATACTCCACAGAATCCTCGTACCAGATTCCGGAGGGTACATCCAGAAAGGGATGGTCCGCGGCAAGGACGCTGACACAAAGGCTGAAACACAGCACAATCACGGTCAATACGGCAAGGAATGATTTTCTCATAAGCTGTCCTCCTCCGGCTTTTGTTTTATATTACCATAATTTGCCTATCTCCGCAAGATGGCATAATCACGAATAGAGGGCGGTTGCTTTTTCCATGGGACTGAAATAAAATAACAGATGCTGTAACAAACGGCCTTTGCCGGACCACTCATACTGTGAAAGGAGGAGCGATATGAAACAACTGCTGGCAGAATTGTTTGATCAATACTACAAAGACATCTATACATACCTGTACAGCCTGTGCCGTGATGCTTCCCTTTCTGAGGATCTGACTTCGGAGGTGTTTGTGGAGGCGGTGGGGTCCATTGCCGGCTTCCGCTGGGAATCGGATGTAAAAACCTGGCTGTTCACCATCGCCCGGAGGCGGTGGATCGCCCATCTGAAGCGGAAAAACCGTCAGATTCCCACCATTCCCATTCATGAATTATTCGACGCTGCTCTTCCTGCCTCCCAGGCATCATTGGATGGTTCAGAGCTGGTCTGTGCCATCCAGGAGGCCCTGTCCGCCGAGCCGGAATTGACCCGGAGGGTATGGAAGCTGCGGCTGGAGGGCTATTCCTATTTCGAAATCGGAACGAAGTGCGGAATGTCTGAGAATTCCGCCCGGGTGTTGTTTTTCAGAACCAAGGGAAAGGTACGAAACCATCTTCAAAAGGAGGGATTTTTGCTGTGAATACGATCAATTGTGACATCTGCCTGGATCTGATGCCCCTGGTGCAGGATGGCGTGGCAAGTCCGGCAAGCCGCAAAGCGGTGGAAGAACACCTGGCCTGCTGCGAAGAATGCAGGGCCATGTTCGAAGGGATTGTAGCGGTTCCTGCCGGGAAGGAAAAGCTGCTGGGCAAGCTCTCCCGGAAGCTTCAGCTGGGGTCCGCCATGGTTCTGATGTTCGGCATTCTGTTCGGACTGAGTCTGCCTGCCGGAAACGGGATCTTTTACAACAGTCTGATCATGCCCCTGATCGGTCTGGTGGGCTATTACCTCTTCCGCTGGAAGGCAGTGGTGCTGATCCCTGTGCTGCTGTATGTCATGCATTTCATCACCAATGCATTGGGACTTGGCGCTGAATATCTGACCCTGCCTAGTCTTGTGATGTGGACGGGGCTGTACTGTCTGTTTGCTGTAATCGGAGTGGTGATTGGCGGACTGCTCCACTTCGCATTTCGAAAGGAGAATTGATATGAAAAAGAGATTCTGGAAGATCCTTGCGCTGGTGCTTGCGCTGGCGCTGACCTTCGGCCTGGCGGCCTTTGCCAATTCCCTGGTGGGAAATCCGGTGTCCAAGTGGCTGGCCCAGAGAGGCGCAGAGGAATATCTGCTGGAACACTACCCGGACTGCTATGTGGACAGTCTTGGCTTTAACTTCAAATTTACCAGCTACTACGCCCACATCCGGTCAAAGGACAGCATCGACACCCAGTTCACCCTGCAAATCGACTATTTCGGACGGGTGTATTATGACACCTATGAATCTGTGGAAAAGGGCTATGTCACAGAGCGGCGGCTGGACGATGCATACCGGGCTATGACGGAACGGATTCTGGATGATCCTTCCATGGAGCTGGACTTCTCCATCAGCTTCGGAGAATTGTGCATTTCGGAAGGTTTCCTCATCGGTGATCCCCAGCATTATGACATTCCGGAATTTTCCATGGCTCTGGAGGAGCTGGAACGGGACAAGGAATATGATATCCGGGAGCTTGGTGCGCGGTGCGGCAAGCTGGTGGTCTATGTGGGCAGTCCGGAAGTGACCTTTGAAAAGGCCGCAGAGATCATGCTCCTGCTCCGGGAGCGTTTTGACCGGGATGGGGTTCCGTTCAAGGCCATGGACTTTGTGCTGCATCCTCCCAAATCCGAAGATGGGCCCTGGATGGAAAACGAGATCCGTGTGGAGAATTTCCTGTATGAGGACATCAGCCCGGAGGGCCTGGCACAGCGGATTCAAACGGCCCATGAGGCTCTGGCGGAATTCTACGCGTATCTGGATTCTGAGAAGATCAAGTAACCATCAGAAGCCGCTCAGCACTGGGCGGCTTTTTTTGCCGATGTTGCCGGTAATTTGTACAAACCCACAAATACGCAGAATCCATTCTTGCATTTTTCTGTGAATGGTAGTATAATTTTGCTGTATGAATACCTGGCGCATTATTTTGAACATATAAGAGGAGGATTTCCACATGATCAATTGGAACAACATGGACACTCTGGCTTCCTATCAGGCACTGGCCGCCGCTGAGAAGGTTCAGCTGGCTGCCGCTATGACCGGCGAGGGCGGTGCTGATCGCGTTAAGAAGTACACTGTGCCCATGGGCGAGGGTCTGAACTTCAACTACGGCGCAAGACCTGTCAACGACGAGATTCTGGCAAAGCTGGCCGCTTTCGCAGAGGAAGCACAGCTTGCTGAAAAGTTCGCCGCTCTGTATAACGGCGAAATGATCAACACCGGCGAGAAGCGTCTGGTTCTGCACCATCTGTGCCGCGGTCAGCTGGGCGAGGCTGTCATCGCTGACGGAGTTGACAAGCGTGAGTTCTATGTTGGCGAGCAGAACAAGATCGCCGCTTTCGTGAACAAGGTTCACGCAGGTGAGATCACCAACGCTGCCGGCGAGAAGTTCACCACCGTCTGCCAGATCGGCATCGGCGGTTCCGACCTGGGCCCCCGCGCCATTTACCTGGCTCTGGAGAACTGGGCAAAGGTCACCGGCAACCTGAAGATGAAGGCCGCTTTCATCTCCAACGTTGACCCCGACGACGCAGCCGGCGTTCTGTGCACCCTGGATCTGGCCCACACCCTGTTCGTGCTGGTTTCCAAGTCCGGCACCACCCTGGAGACTCTGACCAACGAGTCCTTCGTCAAGGACGCTCTGGTCAACGCCGGTCTGAATCCTGCAAACCACATGGCCTGTGTCACCTCCGCTACCTCTCCCCTGGCTTCCTCTCCCGACTATCTGGCTGCCTTCTTCATGGATGACTACATCGGCGGCCGTTTCTCCTCCTCCTCCGGCGTTGGCGGCTGCGTGCTGAGCCTGGCCTTCGGCCCCGAGGTTTTTGCGGAGTTCCTGAACGGCGCTGCCGCTGCTGACAAGCTGGCAGCCAGCTCCAACCTGCTGGAGAACGCCGCTATGCTGGACGCTCTGATCGGCGTTTACGAGCGCAACGTCCTGGGCTACCAGAACACCGCTGTTCTGCCCTACTCCCAGGCACTGTCCCGGTTCCCCGCACATCTGCAGCAGCTGGACATGGAGTCCAACGGCAAGTCCGTCAACCGCTATGGCCAGCCCGTGAACTACGCCACCGGCCCCATCATCTTCGGTGAGCCCGGCACCAACGGCCAGCACTCCTTCTATCAGCTCCTGCATCAGGGCACCGACATTGTCCCCCTGCAGTTCGTTGGCTTCAAGAACAGCCAGATGGGCTCTGACGTTGTGATCCAGGGCAGCACCAGCCAGCAGAAGCTGTGCGCCAATGTTGCCGCTCAGATCGTGGCATTCGCCTGCGGCAAGGATGATGCTGACCTGAACAAGAAGTTCCAGGGCGGCCGTCCCAGCTCCATCATCGTTGGCGACAAGCTGACTCCCGGTTCTCTGGGCGCACTGCTGGCCCACTTCGAGAACAAGGTCATGTTCCAGGGCTTTGCATGGAACGTCAACTCCTTCGACCAGGAAGGCGTCCAGCTGGGCAAGGTTCTGGCCAAGAAGGTTCTGGCCCATGACACCGACGGCGCGCTGGCTGTCTACTCCGATCTGCTGAATATCTGATTTCCATAAACGCAACGGAGCGGCTCCCGAAATCGGGAGCCGCTCTTTTTACAGGTCTTTTTCGTAATATTCAAGGATATAGGGTTCATCGTTCCGGGGATCGGTCATGGCTTCCCTATGGGTGAAGCGGAAGCCGCAGGCGCGCTGGAGTCTGCGTGAGGCTTCGTTTTGGGAACGGCAGCAGGCCAGGAAGCGCTTTGCGCCCAGCTGATCCCGGGCAAAGTCTGTCAGTGCGTTCAGAAGCTGGGTTCCGTAGCCCTTTCCGGTAAAATCGGGGCCCAGGGCAATGCCGGTTTCCTCGCAGGTCACGTCATCGACCTGCCGGAGTCCTGCCCAGCCGATGGCCTGTCCGCTTTTCTTTTCCACCACGGTCCAGTGGAAGGGATGCTCTGACTGAAACCGTATGGTTCGCTCCATCCGGGAAATGGCGTCGGCTTCCGAAGTGGTCACATCCCAGAGCATATACTTTGCGCTTTCGGGGTGACGCCAGATATTGCGGTACATTGCCATCCAGTCGGACTGGATGGCCTTTCGCAGGATCAAATCTTTGGTTTCCGGCATTGGGTGCTCCTTATTCGGCGCAGACTTCTTTCAGCACATCCAGGGCCTGGGACAGCTCCTCAATGGAGATATTCAGCGGCGGCAGGAGCCGGACCTTATCCTTGGCGGTAAGGCACAGCACGCCGCGGGCCATGCAGGCATTGACCACTTCCTTTGCAGGCTTGGTGGTCTTGATGCCGATCATCAGACCCAGGCCTGTAACGCTCTCGATGCCGGGGGCATTATAAAGGGTGGAGAACACATAGCCGCTCTTTCTCCGGACGCTGCTGAGAAAATCATCCGTCAGCCGCTCGATAACCGTCAAAGCACCGGCGCAGCAGACCGGATTGCCGCCGTAGGTGGAGCCGTGATCACCGGGCTTCAGAACGTTCTGCACCTTCTCCCCCATCATGGTCGCGCCGATGGGCAGGCCGCCGCCCAGACCCTTGGCAGTGGATACAATGTCGGGAGTGATGCCGAAGTGCATATAGGCATAGAGCTTTCCGGTACGGCCGTTGCCGGTCTGGACCTCATCCACGATGAGCGGAATATCCTGTTCCTTGCAGATCCGGGCGCATTCTGCCACAAATTCCCGGGTCAGCGGATTGACACCGCCCTCGCCCTGGACCATTTCGATCATGATGCCTGCGGTGGAGCCGTTGACCGCCGCGTTGAGGGCATCCACATTATTGGCTTCCACGTGGACAAAGCCCGGGGTGAGGGGCTGGAAGTCCTTATGGAAATGATCCTGTCCGGTGGCGGCCAGGGTGGTCAGGGTGCGGCCGTGGAAGCTCTGCCCCAGGGTGATAATCTGGAAGCAGTCAGGGCCTTTTTTCTCAGCGGAATACTTTCTGGCGACCTTGATGGCACACTCGTTGGCCTCGGCACCGGAATTGGAGAAAAATACCTTCTTCATACCGGTCTTCTCACAGAGAAGCTTGGCCAGGCTGGCGCAGGGTTCCGTGTAATAGAGATTGGAAGTGTGCTGGAGCTTCATGGCCTGCCGGGTGACAGCCTCCGTCCAGACCTCGTCACAGTAGCCGAAGGCGGTGACACCGATGCCGGTGCCCATGTCGATGTATTCCTTCCCCTGTGTATCCTTTACAATGCTGCCCTTGCCTTCCACCAGCTCCAGAGGGAACCGGCCGTAGGTACCGGCAACATATTCCTTGTCAATTGCAGTGATGCTCATATCAATTATCCTTTCATTACCATCGTGCCTGCACGGCATGACGAAAATCGTCATGCCGACAATCCAAATGAAACCCAGAGTGTTTCATTTGGATCAATTTCTATTGAACGCGAAAGGAAACCCTGACGGTTTCCTTTCACACTATCCTTCCCTCCGTGATCGTCAGCCCTTCATAACCATGGTGCCTGCGCCCTCGTCGGTGAGCAGCTCCATCAGGATGGAATGGGGAATCCGTCCGTCCATGATGACCACGTTGTTCACGCCTGCGTTCAGAGCGTCGATGCAGCAGTCCACCTTGGGAATCATGCCGCCGGATATGACGCCCTGGGTTTTCAGGGCTTCTGCCTGGGAAATGGTGATGTTGGGGATCAGAGAATCCGGATCGTCCTTGTCCATCATCACGCCTGCAATGTCCGTCATCATAATCAGACGTTCGGCACCCAGCGCGCCTGCAATATAAGCCGCGGCAGTGTCGCCGTTGATGTTATAGGTGTTGCCCTGGCGGTCGCTGGCAACGGTGGAAATGACGGGGATGTAGTTTTTCTCCAGAATATCAGTGATGGGCTGGGTTCTGACCTTTGTGATCCGGCCCACATAGCCCAGGGCTTCGTCCTTGATGGTTGCTTCCAGAATGCCGCCGTCGATGCCGGACAAACCGATGGCGTGGCCGCCCTTCATCTGCAGCAGATTCACAAGATCCTTGTTGACCTTACCGGCCAGAACCATCTGGACGATGTCCACAGTCTCCTTGTCCGTGACCCGGAGGCCGTTCACAAACTGGGCCTGCTTGCCCAGGCGCTTCATGGTATCGCTGATCTCCGGGCCGCCGCCGTGGATGAGAACCACCTTCACGCCGATGAGCCAGAGCAGAACAATATCCTCCATCACCTGCTGCTTGAGCTGGGGGTTGATCATGGCGTTGCCGCCGTATTTGATGACCACACACTTGCCGCTGTACTTTTTGATATAGGGCAGGGCCGCGGTCAGTACTTCCGCCCGCTGGGCGTTGGTAAACAGATCGTTCATGACTGTCCTCCTCAGGTCCGGTAATCGCCGTTGATCTTCACATAGTCATAGGTCAGATCACAGCCCCAGGCACTGGCTCCGAAGGGGCCGTCGCCGAGGGTTACGAGGATTTCGATTTCCTTCTGGAGCAGGATCTCCTTGGCCTCCTCCTCGGAGAAGGGAATGCCTGCGCCGTTTTCGCAGACAGTGACGGTTCCCTTTGCGGAGCGGAAGGAAACGCCGATCTTGTTCACATCCACCTGGGCGCCGGAATAGCCGATGGCGCAGAGGACTCTGCCCCAGTTGGCATCCGCACCGAACATGGCGGCCTTGAACAGGCTGGAGCAGATGACACTCTTGGCGGCGGTTTTCGCGGCTTCCAGGGTGTCAGCACCGGTGGCGGTGCATTCCAGCAGCTTGGTGGCACCTTCGCCGTCACCGGCGATCATCCGGCAGAGCTGGACATTGATGGTGTTCAGGGCTTCCATGAAGGTGTTGAAATCATCACCCTCGGAGGTCACGCAGGGGTTTCCTGCCAGACCGTTGGCAAGAACGGTGACCATGTCATTGGTGGAGGTGTCGCCGTCGATGGAGAGCATATTGAAGGTATTGGCGATGTCGCCGGACAGGGCCTTGCGCAGCATTTCCGGGGAAATGGCAGCGTCGGTGGTGATGAACACCAGCATGGTGGCCATATTGGGATGGATCATGCCGCTGCCCTTGGCGATGCCGCCCATGCGGCATTGTTTGCCGCCCAGGGTAAATTCCACGGCGATTTCCTTGGGGACGGTATCCGTGGTCATAATTGCCTGAGCCGCGTTCATGCCGCCCTCATAGGAAAGGCCGGCACAGAGGGAGTCCATGCCATTTGCAATGGGGGTGATATCCAGCACCTGGCCGATGACACCGGTGGAGGCAACCACCACATCAGCGGCAGAAATGCCGGTCTTTTCAGACACCAGGCCGCACATCTCCTCCGCGATCTGAATGCCGTTCCAGTTGCAGGTGTTGGCGTTGCCGGAGTTGCAGATCACAGCCTGGGCGATGCCGTTGGCAATATTCTGCTTCGTAACGGTCAGGGGCGCACCCTTGACCAGATTGGTGGTATAGACAGCCGCGGCAGAGGCAGGCACATCGCTGACGATGAGAGCAAGATCCTTTTTGGAATGGTTCTTGCGGATGCCGCAGTGGATGCCGTTCGCTTTATATCCCTTCGCGGCGCAGACACCGCCGGTAATCAGTTTCATATTCATTTCTCCTCATTATAAGCTCAGGCCCGTGGTTTCGTCCACGCCCAGCAGAATATTCATGTTCTGGATGGCTGCGCCGGAGGCACCCTTGCCAAGATTATCAAACAGCGCTGTGACCATTGTCTGGTTCTGATGGCCGCTGACAATGAGGCGCATGGTGTCCTTCAGTGCCAGGGTGCTGGCATAAATCACGCCTTCATCTCCCCCAAGGGGCGCCACGGAAACCAGCTTCTGGCCTTCATAATGGGCCGCCAGATGCTCCCAGACCCGCTGGGCATCAAAACCGGGAAGCAGAATGGTGGTAGCCATGCCTTCATAAAAGTCGCCCAGAATGGGGCTGAACACAGGAGGCAAGCTAAGGCCGCAGATCTTCTGCATTTCCGGCAGGTGCTTGTGATTCAGACCGGTGCCGTAGATCCGGTGGCTCTCATGCCGGGGGTCCCGGTCCAGGGCCTGGTACTCGGCAATCAGATTCTTGCCGCCGCCGGAATAACCGGTGAGAGAGTAGGCAGTCAGCGGAAAATCAGCCGGGATGACCTTGCCGGATACCAGAGGGTACACAGAAGCAATAAAACCGCTGGCATGGCAGCCGGGATTGGCCACCCGGTGGGACTGGGCAATGACCTGCCGATGGGCTTCAGACAGCTCCGGGAAGCCGTAGGCCCAGGCGTCATTGGTGCGGTGGGCGGTGGAGGTGTCGATGATCTTCACCCGGTCATTCTCAATGAGAGAAACGGCCTCAACCGCCGCCCCATCCGGCAGGCAGAGAAAAACGATGTCCGAACTGTTGATGGCATCCCGTCGGGCCTGGCGATCTTTTCGGAGTTCCTCCGGAAGGGTGATAAGCTCCAGATCTTTCCGCTGAGAGAGCCGATCCAGAATGCGCAGGCCGGTGGTGCCTGCGGAGCCGTCAATGAATACCTTTGTCATGTTCATACACCGCTTTCATAGAAAATGGAATGGAAATGAGATACAGTAACCTCACTATGCAGGGATTATACATTTCGCTTCTGTGTTTGTCAATAATTATTCATCAATTATCCGTTTTGAACGAATACAGACTGAACACAAATGGAATATTGGACATTTTAACCATGGTATAAAGGAGCCGCGGCTCCGGTTTTTACCTTACCGGTGCCGCGGCGTGATTCATTTGGTTCGTGTTCTGTCTTTGGGCTGATACATGACATCGTTGACCGTACATACGGTGACGAAGGCCTTGGGATCGGTTTTGCGGACGTAGTCCATCAGACGCTTGTATTCCTGCTTGTCCACAATGGTAATGACCTCCCGTCGGGGGGTGTTGTCGTAGGCGCCCACACTTTCATACAGGGTTGCGCCACTGTGGAGGTCGTGGAGGATGAACTGGACAATCTGATCCAGATCCTTGGAAAGAATGCACACACGGCGCTTGATGTTCAGGCCGAAGATGTAGTAATCCACCACCAGACCGCCAAAATAGGTGCCGAGGATACTGAGCACCACAATCTTGGGTTCGTAGCACAGAGCGGAGGACAAGGCCACCACAAAGCCGGAAACGGTCATGGACTGGCCCAGATCCATCCGGAGATATTTATTCATTAATTTTGCAACAATATCCAGTCCGCCGGAGGATGCGTTGTGGGAGAACAGAATGGCAAGGCCGACTCCAACCACCAGAATATAGCAAATCACGTCCAGCAGGGGGTCCTGGGTAATGGACTGAAAATCCGGGAACAGCATTTCCAGCAGGCCCATAAGTCCGGGGAGCAGCACGGCGCAGTAGACGGTCTTGATGCCGAATTCCGGGCCGATGAGCAGAAAGCCGATGATCAGCAGGCCCACATTGATGACCAGGGTGATGGTGGAAATGGAATAGGGAATGTAATTATTCAGCACCATGGCCAGTGCGGCCACGCTGCCCACAGACACATGGCTGGGCAGCATGAAGAAAAACACAGCTACGGCAACAATAAAGGTGCCGATGGTGATGATGAAAAATTCCTTGATGTTCTCTCTGGACAGCATGGCAGCCCCTCGCTTCTATCTTTTTCTGTAAAGATAATAGCACATCCACAAAAAATTTCAACCGGGTTTTTGATCGTTTTTGCGAAACAGGGACAGGGCAAGGCCGGGCACAGCAAAGAGATACGGGTGATGGAACGCCAGCTCGGTACGATACATCAGAAGATGATTGAGGAGCACTCCCAGATCCATGCTCAGGGAATAACCGTCCGTAGTGAGACTGAGGTAAAAGCCATACGCCATAAAACAGATGGTGGGAATCAACAGAACACCATAGAACGCCAGAACCCCCCAGGTAATACGCCGTCCCAGAAGGGCAGACCGCTGGGGCACAGGCTTGATTCCGATGAAATACCGCACCAGTTCCATCAGACTGTACCCAAGGCTCAGATAGATGCCGGGAACCAGCAAATACCGCGCCAGATGCAGGGGCTGATAGGAAAAATAAATGGAAGCAGCGTACTGCATGGGGCGAAGCAGCAGGAGCCATAGCAGCACCAGCACACCGGACAGAACACAACTCCTAATCAGCCGCCTCCGGTCTTCCCTCCGGTCCGGAGGCTCGGGCTTGCCGAAGATCAGGGTATCGATGTCCGTGGACAATACCTCCGCGATCTTCAGAAGCATCTGCACATCCGGGTTTGACCGGCCGGTTTCGTAGTTGGACACGGTCTGCCGGGTGACGAAGAGGGCTTCTGCCAGCTCGTCCTGGGTCATATTTTGTTCGGTGCGGAGAATGCGGATATTCTCTCCAATGGGTTTCGCGCTTGATTTCATAGTGGATCACCTCACCCCGAAGGTATCATATGGGGCCAAAAATAGCAAGCAAAGTATCTTTGCAGGACGAAAGAGCCATCGCTTTCAGATTTTGCGGAGGATGCTTTTCCAATTTATGCAAGTTTTTTGTCCATACCGCCTTTTTTCACATTGACAAGTCCCCTGCTCTGGTTTATAATATGGACAATACAAATACGAGCAGAGGCCGCCGTGCCGGACTGGTATTCCAGGGTGCGGAGGATGAACAAGGGAATGGGGTGCGAATCCCCGCGTTGACCAACACCGTAAGTGCCGAGAATCCTGTCCGTTGGCGAAAGCCAGTCATTGGGGCAATCCCCGAGAAGGCAGGGCTGAGATTCGTCTGAGGCATAAGTCGGGAGACCTACTGATTTCGTCAGAGTGTTGCTTGGAATGGTTATGGTGATATTCATGGTGATATTTCCATAGCCTTTTTTGTTCCCTTCCTCTGCCTGAGCCCCTGTCCCCCACCGATTCCGGTGTGTGATAATGAATAAAAAACGAAGGAGAAACGAAACATGAAAAGAATTCTGTCCTGCATTCTGTGCCTGGCGATGGCCCTGGCACTGGCCGCCTGTGCTCCTGCCCCCAAGGCAACGGAGCCCCCTGCCTTCCAGCCCGTGACCGACGGTCAGTCCGTGGGCTCCGGCGCTGTCAGCTTCCCCCTGGAGATCATCGACAAGGATGGAAACTCCGTCAAGATCACCGTTTCCACCGACAAGGAGACTGTGGGCGAGGCTCTGCTGGAGCTGGGCCTCGTGGAGGGCGATTCCGGTGAGTACGGCCTGTATATCAAGTCCGTCAACGGCATTGTGGCAGACTATGATGTGGATGCCACCTACTGGGCCTTCTATATCAACGGCGAATATGCCATGACCGGTGTGGAAATGACCCCCATCGCCGAAGGTGACAGCTATCTGCTGAAGGTTGAGAAATAATGCGCCTATCCCCCGCCGCCGCCCTGTTTGGGCGGCGGTTTTTCCGCAAACGCCGGAATCCTTAATTGACAAGATTTGGTAAAGAAGATATAATTTTGATAGGAACGTGTTGGGAACAAACCGTATTACAAGGGTTCTCTGTGAATAATCCCGGGGGCTTCCGACACGAAACTGTGTTCAAAATACATAGAAAAGGAGTACACTGTATCATGGCAAAAATCGATCAATCCGTTCGTCCCTTCAGCGGTAAGGACGAGTGGGGCTATATCTTCGGTGATATGGCAGGCAGCTTTGTCAACCTGTATGTTGACGCTTACTTTCTGACCTTCTGCACCTATGCGCTGGGCATCAGCGCAACCTGGATGGCCGGTCTGTTCCTGGTGGCCCGTCTGTGGGACGCGATCAACGATCCCATCATCGGTTCCTTCCCGGACCGCTGGCATCTGGGCAAAAGCAAGGACAAGTTCACTCCCTGGATCAAGCTGTTCATGATTCCCCTGGCCCTGTCCGGCGTTCTGTGCTTCTCCAAGGTTCCCTTTGAGGGCGTTGTGCTCCATGCTTGGGTTGCCCTTGTGTATGTTCTGTTCGGAATGAGTTACACTGGTACCTCCATGCCTTTCGGCGCAATGGCCAATGTGGTTACCGTTGATCCTGTTCAGCGTTCCAAGCTGTCCCGTGCCAGATCCGTAGGCGGCGGCCTGGTTGGCGCGGTTGCTCTGGGTATGGTGCCTGTTATCTGCTACAAGGACAATCAGATTCTGCCCCATCGTTTCACTCTGCTGGGTGTGATCTTCGGCATCTGCTCCATTGTCTGCTACATCCTGCTCTGCACACTGACCAAGGAACGTGTCCGTGAGGAAAAGGCCCAGGGCGAGAAGTTCGAGTTCCTCAAGGTTCTGAAAATGGTTCTGAAGAACCGTCCTCTCATCGGTGTCATGATCGCCACGATCGGCTCCATGCTGACCATCACCGGCTCCAGCCAGACCTACAGCTACATCTACAAGGAAGTCTATGGCAACGCCGCCATGGCTACGGTTTCCATGGCCTTCTCCATGCCCTTTATGATCATCGTCTTCCCGCTGATTCCCAAGATGGTCAACAAGTTCGGCAAGCGGGACGTGATCCTGTATACCGCCGCACTGAGCTTCGTGTTCAGCGTTGTGAGAATGTTCATCTACATTGAAAACGTTTATGTCTACACCATTCTGAACATCATGACCCTGCTGGGCCAGACTGCCTTCACCATGCTGATCTGGGCGCTGGTTTCCGACTGCCTGGATTACTCCGAGTGGAAGGACGGCATGCGCTCTGACGGCTCCATGTACTCCATGTATACCTTCAGCCGGAAGATCGGCTCCACCATCGCTTCCACCGGCATTGCTGCCGGCCTGGGCATGGTGGGCTACGTTTCCGGCGAGAACGTTGTCCAGACTGCCGAGGCTGTCAAGGGCATTTACTACCTGTGCAACGCCATTCCTACCGCCTGCTACGCTCTGATTCTGGTGGGCATTGGTCTGATCTTCAATCTGGATAAGAAAAAGACTGACCAGATGTATTCTGAAATGGCGGAGCGCCGTGCAAAGGCGGAGCAGTAAGCTATGGGTAAGATCGATCTTCACCTCCATCTGACCCCATTCCAGATCCCGAAGCTGGGCAAACTGAATCTGACCAGCGGCAAAAATATGCTCCCCCATCTGGAGGCACTGGGAATTGACAAGGGTGTTCTGATGAGCAGCGGAGAAAAGGGCCTGCCCTTCGGCACCAACGAGGCTAACCGGAGGATCTGCCAGCAATTCCCGGAAAGTTATGCCTGGATGTGCAATCTGAGTCCCAAGGGCAAGGAGTCTGTCTTTGAGCGGCTTGCCCAATACAAGGCTCAGGGCGCCATCGGCATCGGTGAGCTGACCTACAATCACAAGCTTTCTGACCCCTTCCTCCAGGAGATTTTCGCCGCGGCGGAGAAGCTGGGTATGCCTGTCACCATCCATATGAGTCCCGAGGAAGGCTACAGCTACGGCGTTGTGGACGATCCTGGACTGCCTCTGCTGGAGCAGGTGCTGGCAAAGTACCCGGGACTGAAGATTCTAGGACACAGCCAGACCTTCTGGATTGAAATGAGCGCCGATGCGCCAAAGGATAAGGAAGGCCGGAACAGCTGGGGCGATGGCCCTGTGATTCCCGGCGGACGTGTGCCGGAGCTGTTTGAGAAGTATCCCAACCTCTATGGTGATCTCAGCGCCAACAGCGGCAGTCGGGCCATTATGCGCGACCCCCAGTTTGGTCTGGCATTTCTGGAGAGATACGCCGACCGGCTGTTCTTCGCCACCGACATGGTCAACAAGGACATGGTGTTCCCTCTGGGTGCCTGGCTGGACGAACAGGTCCAGGCAGGAAAGCTGAGTCGGTCCGCCTACAACAGAATCTGCTTCGAGAACGCCCGACGGGTGTTCGGGTTATAACCAATACGAAACCGGGAGAAGTCACAATTGCGCTTCTCCCGGTCAACTATTATCTTGGATCAATCACTGGAGGTGGGGATGTAGGGACGGATGGCATTGGCCACATTATAAATGGGCATGGTCTGGAGCCAGATTCTGCCGGGGCCGGTGAGAACCGTATTGAACAGGCCTTCGCCGCCAAAGAAAATGTTCTTCGCGCCCCGAACCTGCTGAATGTCCATCTGGACAGAAGGCTCGAAGCCTGCCACATTACCGGTGTCCACCACAATGCTCTGTCTGGGCTTCAGCTCGTACTCAATCAGATCGCCGTCGATCTCCACAAAGGCGGTGCCGCAACCGGAAAGCCGCTGCATAATGAAGCCCTCGCCTGCAAATAATCCGGCCCCCAGCTTCCGCTGGAAGTGAATCGACAGCTCCACTCCGGCTTCGCCGGCGAGGAAGGCGCTCTTCTGGACGATCATCTCCCGGCCCGGGGCGATATTCAGCACCTTGATCTGACCGGGGAAGCTGGAGCCGAAGGCGATCATTCCCGCACCGCCCCGGGCGGTATAGTGGTTCTGGAACATACTTTCACCGGAGAAAGCCTTGGAGAACATCTTGCCAAGGCCGC
Organism: Oscillospiraceae bacterium; assembly: GCA_017506735.1. Classification (GTDB taxonomy): domain Bacteria; phylum Bacillota; class Clostridia; order Oscillospirales; family Oscillospiraceae; genus Faecousia. The sequence goes on from JAFVMW010000107.1 coordinate 21,573, forward strand.
CGCCAATGGTCTGCATCTCCATATTGGGGCTCATCCATACCATAGAGCCCTTCTCGGTGATCATCTTCTCGCCGTTTTCGAGATTGCAAATGACAATGGGAAAACTCCCACCCTTTATTTCATAACGCATAACAAATCCTCCAAAATTAACATTGTCTTTCAAAGCCCAGATACCGGGTACCCTGGAAGGTCAGCTTGCCCCGGTCCCCTTCCACCAGAAGGCCATACTCCTGGCCGGAAATGCGCAGCTCCAGCCGGTCGCCGCTTTCGAACTGGAAGGTTACATAGTAGCTGGTGGATGTGGTGTGATGGTGATGACCGCCTGCCCCGTTGTGACGGTGGCGGCTCACATTGGTGCGCTTTGCGACGATGGATGCAGGAACTGTGAGTCTGGGGGAATGATTGTTCTGATTCCACTCTTTGATGCCCCGGATCAAAGTCATCAGGATCATGCCGAACACCAGGAAAAAGGTGAGGGTGAACATGATGCCGAACAGGTCAAAGCCGGGGAAAAATCCAAAGCCCATAAAAACCTCCTGTCTGCCGGAAAATAGGCTCCGGCCGCATTCTGACATCATTATAGCATCCATTGGATCTGGTGACAATCGGCAAGTCGAAATTTAAGATATTAAGAACCGCTGGTTGCGAAAGGGGAATCCTAAGGGTATAATGAAAGGCGGAAGGTTCCGGAAAGTCGTATTATCTGGCGATGTTAAAGGATTTTAACATCATTTTGGTTCCGGTTCTACTGCCCGGGGGTGTACAGGCAAAACCGATGCTGGTATGATGAAGCTACAGAAAGGGAGGCGGTTCCATGGAAATCGGACAGAAGCTGAAGGACAAGCGGACAGGGCTGGGGCTTTCCCAGGAGCAGCTGGCAGAGAAGCTGGGCGTGACCAGGCAGACCATCGCCAACTGGGAGAAGGGAAAAACCTACCCGGATATCTCCGCTGTGATGAAGCTCAGCGATCTGTATCAAGTCTCTCTGGACGAACTTCTGAAGGAGGATGCAATTATGAGAAAGCACGTTGAGGACAGTGTGCATCTGCCCAGGCATCACTGGAACATTCTGTTTGAAATTGCCATCCTGCTGCTGCCCTTCGGTTCGTTGGTGGGCTGGTGGGGCCTTTACTGGGTGGGCACTGCCATGCAGGCTGTGGGACTTCTGATGCTGCCGCCTTTGTGGGTGATCCGGCACCGGCAGTTCGGAATGCCCAGGGAGGATATGCGCAGGAGCATCCTGGGCTGGGTTCTGGTGGTGGGCTCCATTGTGGGACGAATCATCACCAGCAGCCTCGGGGCAGAGCTGGGCATCACGGCGGCCAATCTTGTGGGTCTGCTGCTGATCTACGGCAACGGCGTGTATCTGGAACGGGGCAGGCGGTTCTGGCTGGTGATCTTCCTGTATATCGGTATTCCCATATATATTCTGGGCTCCAGCCTCATATCCCACTACTCCGATCAGGGCAGCTTCAGCAATGCCCAGCCCTTTATGACCCTTTACCGGATCGAGGCGGTGGAGTACGGAGAAGTACCGGAGGAGCTTCCTCTTGTAGATCTGGACAGAGGCATGAACAGTTTCTACATCGGCAGTGATTACGTCGGAGAATTTGAATATGTGAAGCCGGTTTCCGGACAGGAGGAGATCAGCGGTATCTGGCATCTGATTCCCGAGGGAACGCAGGCCGAGCTTTACAAGCTGGAGGTCAGCACCGATGGACAGACCCGATTATCCTTCTTCATCGACGATCAGCTTCAGTTCCGGTGGCTGCTGAAAGCACTGCCCAAGGCCAAAATCAACTTCAACAGCCCGGAGCTTATGATGGCCTGCGACATGGAATGGTTTGCCCATTGGGATGGTGACCTGGCTCCAGTGAACAGCACCACCTTCCGTGGGGACGCTGCGGCCTCCATCCAGCTATCGGAAGAATCCGTGAAATCACTGACTCTTGTGGAGGAATACCACTGGGGAGGCCAGGTAGAATCCCGGGTACTGGAGCTTTCCCTCCACGAAAGCCATGGCTGCTTTTACCTGCCGGAGAACCCCGTGAAGCGATACGAAGAGGGAGAGCAGTACATCCTCTACCGGTTTGACTGGGATGGCGGAGAATTCCTGTTCTGTCTGAAATTCAAGTAATGGAACGACCGAGCCCCGGACCAGACGGTCCGGGGCTTGCTGCGTTATCTGACAGGCTTGGCCTGGTAATCGTGACCGCAGTGGGGGCAGGCAGGATAGTCGAAATCATGGGACTTTCCGCAGGAGGGACATTTTTTCTGGGGCAGCTCGTCAGACTGCTCCACCTTCAGATTGCCATCCTCGGGCATGAGCAATCCGATCAGGAACAGAGGAACGCCCACAATCCAGCAAAACAGCATAAACTCCGAAAACCAATTGTCTATGGAGGCCATGATGGGGCCAAGCAGAATCAGCAGGCCGCCGGAGATCATAAATTTCAGTGCTTTCATTCAAATTCCTCCTCAATGCGCGAGCCTTCCGGAAGGAACAGGGATTCCTCCAGCTCTTTGCTCTGGTGATAGTAAGCATAGCGGACATAGAACCGGACAGAGCCAACGGCTGTACCGATTTTTGCGGCAAGACCTGCGCCAAGGGTATTCTCCGTCAGATAGGGAATGGCGTTCTGACGAAGGGCATCCTCAAACAGCCCTGCCCACAGGGTGTCCCGTTCTGTCACAAAACAGTAGTCATTGGGCTTGGGTTCCTCCAGCCACTTTTTATCACACCGGGGGCATCGGGTGTCCCGGACCAGGATGTGGCAATTGGGACAGTAGCGCTCTGTCCGGGCCCGCTCCGCTTCGTAGTGGGACAGATAGTCATCCAGAATCCGCTCCAGAGCGGTGGTCATCTGTTGGGATTTGTCCTCGGCGTAGCGCTCCAGCCGCTGATAGATACCCCGGTCGATGTAATAATTGATGAACCGGCCGTCCTTTTTCTGCCGTGCCATAGGCCTCACTCCTTTCTGAATACAGTATAGCACAAGTATCCTCAATTATCAACATAATTCAATCGGTTTCAAGCTGCATTTTTCCTTCTTAAGAATTTTTAAGAATTTCACAGGACACGAAAAGGTTACAATTTGTTGCTTTTTGCATTGCTGAATGCTATAATGGTGGCAAATCAAACCAAGGAGGTATCATTATGAATCGTCGTGTCCTTTCTTTTCTCCTCGCTGTACTCATGGTTTTCGGCCTGTTCCCGGTATCTGCCCGGGCAGAGGAGCCGGAGCAGCCTGTTACCATTACCGTGGTTGCGGAGGAAGATTATGATGACATCGTGGATTGTCTGGAAGAAATCAACGATTTCCGGGCCTACCGGGAGCTTCCGCCCCTGTCCCTGAATGCCACTCTGACGGAGGCCGCCATGCTTCGGGCGTCTGAGATCGGTCTGTTTTACGATGACAAGGGCACCCGGCCCGACGGAACATCCGTGTGGGAGCTTGACTGCTTTGCTTCCGGAGACTGGACGGATCTTGCTGAATTTGTGGATCACAGCGGCTCCTCCCAGAGCGTCTATATTTCCCTGGTCAATGACGAGCGCTTTGCGCCCATCATCAGTTCCGGGGACTACACCCAGATCGGTATCGGCCGCGTCAATGGACGATGGGCAGTGATCGTGGGCAAGAACGACACGGACACCGCCCCGGTGACAGCCACCGGCAGACAGTTCCGCTATCGCACCTTGTCTGTGTTTCCTTCTCTGCTGCATCCGGACACCGGTGGCCACTGGCTGGTCTACCTCTGGGCAAATGACAGCACCTCCTTCTCCGTTTATTCCAGGAACCAGGAGCGCATTGATCTGACCTATATCGTCCCCATTTTCCCGGATGTGGTTCTGGACCGGAAGGGTGACGTTATCGCCACCGTGGGCTTGACGGATACGGAGTACGGGAAGGGCCTTCTGGAAATCACCTGGGTCAAGCCCGGTTCCGGCAGCTTTGTGGTCTATCTGGATGAAGAAAAAACCGTATCCACCAGCATTGAGGTGAATTGCTTCGACGAGGATGGAAATCTGCCTACGCCCGTGCCCGATCCCAATAACCAGGATTCCGGTACCTGGGGCGAAAACATCACCTGGACCCTGGAAGGCACCACCCTGACCATCGCCGGCGAGGGTGTCATGGAGCCGGAGGTATACAGCGAGTCCACCTACCCCTGGACCTACTACCGGGACGCGGTTGTGGATCTGGTGGTGGAGGAGGGCGTGACTGAAATCGCAGTCCGTGCGTTTACTTATTTCTCCCAGCTGGAGCAGATTTCCCTGCCCGAAAGCCTGACCACCATCGGTGAAAGCGCTTTTCAGGTCTGTCCCAAACTCAAGAGTGCCCAGCTGCCGGATTCGGTCACTACCATTGGAAGCCGCGCCTTTGATGGCTGTTCCAGTCTGGAATCCATTCGGCTGCCCAAGAATTTGACTTATATTCCCGGCTATCTGCTGTCCGGAACTGCAATCTCAGAGATTGAGATTCCTGAATCCGTCGTAGGCATGGGGGAAGGCGTTTTCATGAGCTGTACTAAGCTGGAATCCGTGATTCTGCCAGAGGCGATGCTCAGTGTCAGCGACAGATGCTTCGAAAGCTGCACCGCGTTGAAATCCGTAACGCTGCCGGATCGAATGCTTTCGCTGGGCTTCTCCTCCTTCTCCGGCTGCACCAGTCTTGCCACCATTGCACTGCCAAACTCTCTTGAATACATCGGAACCTACTGCTTCAACGGTAGTGGCCTGGAAAGCATTACCCTCCCCGAAAGTGTGAATACCATCCGGGATTACGCCTTTGCCCACTGTCAAAATCTGGTTATGGTCACTGTACCCGATGGTTGGAATGAACCCAACGCCTATATCCTGGAAGGGTCTCCCAACGCAGTCTTGGCCTGCCATTTCCTTACCCGTGCCCATGTGATGGCCATTATGAATGACATTCCCGTGGAGATCCTGCCCGAGGACCCCACCACGCCAGTGTACCCGGTCACGGTCTACACGAACGAAGGCGGTACCGTCAATCTCAGCGGTGAATACTCCCCTGCCGGTCGCTATGTGATGATCCAGATCGTGCCGGATGAGAATCACCTGTTTGCCAGTATGTACTACTACCGCACCGATGGTGTGGAGGAGGAGCTGGAAGTCCTTCAGCTCAGCGAGCTGGAGTATCTGATCATGATGCCCCCCTGCGAGCTGGTGCTGGACACCTCCTTCCTGGTCAGCGCCGTGCCCTTCACGGATGTGACCATGGACGCATACTACTATGTTCCCGTCCTCTGGGCCGTAAGCTACAACATCACCGCTGGCACAGGCCCGGAAACCTTCACGCCCGATGCCCCCTGCACCCGGGCTCAGGTTGTCACGTTCCTGTGGCGTGCCGCAGGTGAGCCGGAACCTGAGGGCGTTGAGAATCCCTTCGAGGATGTGAAGGAAGGCGATTACTTCTACAAGGCCGTCCTCTGGGCAGTGGACAACGGAATCACCGCCGGCACCAGCGCAACTCAGTTCAGCCCCAACGCAGGATGCACCCGCGGTCAGGTGGTTACCTTCCTGTGGCGTGCCTGCGGAAAGCCGGAGTATAACCACAGCAACATGGGCTTTGCCGATGTTCCCTCCGATGCCTACTACCACGATGCCGTCCGGTGGGCCGCCGACTACCAGATCACCAGCGGTGTCAACGAAACCCACTTCTCGCCGGATACCATCTGCACACGCGGACAGATCGTGACCTTCCTGTTCCGGACCTTCTTCTAAAAACGGTTTCCGCTGGGACATCTGAATGGATGTCCCAGCATCATTTCAAAAAAGTTCCGCTCCCCGAAGGGAACGGAACTTTTGATTGATATGGTATTTACGGCCTGGGGCCGTGGTATTTGGCGGCCAGACGGGCGATCTGCTGACCGATGAAGGGCATATGCTTGCTCCAGAAGGAGATGCACAGGGGGATGAAGCTGGTGCCGGGAGCCATGACTTCAAAGACATGCTCCAGATCTGCCAGGATTTCCTCCTCGGTAGCATCGGGACGGCAGTACATCTGGGCATCGAAGCCGCCCAGGAAGGTCATCTTGTCGCCGTAGTTCTCCTTCAGCCAGACGATGTCATTGCTGGAATGAACGGGATTGGTGGCACCGATGCCGATCTCAATCATGTCGTCCATCAGGGGGGCGAAGTAGCCGCAGTTGTGATGCTCATAGATAACACCCTTGGACTGGACCGCGTCCACCACACGCTTCAGGTGGGGCTTCAGCACTCTGCGCCAGGTTTCCGGGTCCATGAACAGATTCGCGTTGTTGCCATAATCATCATGCATACAGAGGATGTCGGGCTTATAGTACTCGATGACCTTGTCGTGGAGGCGGATCTTATGGTCGGCAATGGCACCGAAGAATTCATAGCACTCCTCCGGCTCCTCAATCAGAGCGCAGAGGGCATCCTCGAAGGGCATGATGGAGAACAGACGCTCCCACAGGCCGAAGCCCACGGTAACACGGCTCATCTTGTTTTCCCGGTCCCAGTTGGCAGTATCCTTCGCCGCATGGGTTTCCCAGTCAATGACATCCAGATCCGGGAACTTGATCACCTCACGCCACTTGGTAATGTCCGTGAGCAGGGGCTTGCCGGGGGTGGGGTTGGCTGCGTGGGTTTTCTCCTCCCAGGTCCAGCTCTGACCAAACCAGTCCAGATTGGTTCCGGGGATCTCGGGACGCTCGTTGATAAAGTCCATACCGGCAGGCATAGCGGAGTTGAAATCAGAATACAGGGGCTGGTACTCCGGTTCCTGATGATTGTAAACGCGCATCATATTTTCTTTGAGAGTCAGCATAGTGTTTCCTCCTTCGCAGTTCCAGTTTTCGACAATTACAGTTTAACATATATGCACAGAAAACGCAACCAGCAAATCGAAGAACCTGTGCAAAAACACAACATACCTGCAATGTTTGCAGAATATCTTCTTTACAGAAGCTGTGAATATGATACAATATTGATTAGAATTTACACAGTGAGGTGGCCTGTATGCAGCAGCAGATTCTCCGCCCGGTGGCGGAACAGCGATATCGCGAGGAGCTGGAAGCCCTCCGCGTTTGGGATCAGTTCAACCGAAAGCCCATCAACTGGCAGCTTTCCCCGAAGGCTGTCCGGATGTTCATTCTTGGCTCCGGAAAACCCCTTTCCATCAATGGAAGAGAAATCACCATTCAGAAAAAATATCTTGGAAACGACGCCCTGGTGGAGCGGTGCATCATCACTCTGGCCGGAAACCGGGGACTGATGCTGGTGGGCGAGCCTGGTACCGCAAAGACCATGCTGTCGGAGCTGCTCAGCGCCGCCATCAGCGGATGCAGTACCAACACCGTCCAGGGTACCGCCGGCACCACAGAGGATATGATCAAATACAGCTTCAATTACGCCATGCTGCTGGCCAACGGCCCCAGTCGGGAGGCACTGGTGCCCTCCCCCCTGTATGTGGGCATGGAAAAGGGAATCCTGACCCGGTTTGAGGAAATCACCAGAACCCCGGCAGAGGTTCAGGACAGCCTGATCAGCGTACTCAGTGACAAGGTGATGAATATCCCCGAGCTGGGCGACAGCGGTCTGCTGTTTGCAAAGCCGGGCTTCAACGTGATCGGCACCGCTAACACCCGGGACAAGGGCGTGAATGAAATGTCCAGCGCACTGAAACGCCGGTTCAATTTCGAAACCGTCATGCCCGTCCGGGATGTGAAGCTCGAAAAGCAGATCATCCTGAACGAGGTGCAGGCCCTGGCCCATGCCTCCGGAATCGATCAGCCCCTGGATGAAACCGCGGCGGAGCTTCTGGCTACCACCTACCACGAACTCCGGGAGGGTGTTTCGGCAGAGGGTATGCGGCTGGAAAAGCCCCATGGGGTGATGAGCACCGCCGAGGCCATTTCTGTCTATTATCAGACCTTGATGGGCGCATGGTACTACGGCGATGGAACAATGGACGAAAAGCAGCTTGTGGAGAATCTGGTGGGTGCCGTGGCAAAGGAGTCCGATGAAGATCTGGCCAAAATCTCCAGTTACTTCTCCACGGTGGTTCGGGAAAAGGCACGACGGGAGGGCGGCGCATGGAAACGGTATTACGAGGCGAGAAGCCGTCTGAAGTGATTCCCTTCTCTCTGGAGGAAGGGGTGCTGTATGTGCCGGTTCGGCACCACTCCCCTGCCTGCGCCTTCCATCTGGAACGGATCATCCGGCGATACCAGCCGGATATCATCCTGGTGGAGGGACCGGAGAACGCCTGTGATCTGATCCCGGTTCTGACCCATCCGGACAGCCGGACACCGGTGGCCCTGTATTACGCCTTCCGGGATCAGCAGCAGCCAGAGTCCGAAGGCGAACCTGGATTTTACCGGTGTTATTATCCCTTTGTGGATTGTTCCCCGGAGCTGGTTGCCCTTCGGGCCGCCCGGGAAATGGGAATTCCTGCCCGGTTCATTGATCTGAGCTATGCCCAGATTCTGCTGTCCACCTACAGCGCCCGGGGACTGCGGAGCAGAGAAGAAAAGCTCAGCTACGCCAGTGACCGGTATCTTGCACACAGCCGCTTTCAGAAACGGCTCTGCGAAAAGGCAGGCGTCCGACATTTTGAAGAGTTCTGGGAGAAGTATTTCGAAATCGGGGGCATGACCCTGAGCGACGATGCCTTCTTTCAGATGATGAATACCTACTGCCTTCTGACCCGGGAGAACACCCCGGAGGAGGAGCTGCTGGAGGATGGATGCCTTGCGCGTGAGTATCACATGGCCTCCAGAATCCGGGAAGCTGCCGGAGCCTTCGGGAGGGTGCTTGTGGTGGCAGGCGGCTTTCACATTTACGGTCTGATCCATCCCCGGCAGGAGATCCATATCCCTCCTGCCCCGAAGCCGGGGCTTCAGAGCGTCTATCCCATGCGCTACACCATGCCGGGAATGGATGCCCTGTCCGGGTATGCCAGCGGAATGCCATGCCCGGGCTTTTATGACAGGGTGTGGAGAAGGCATACCGAAAAACCGGATCAGGCCCCCTGGGACAGCGTGGTGCTGGACCTTCTGGTGGAAACCGGAAGAAGCCTGCGCAAAAAGGGAGATACCCTCTCCCCTGCCGACGAAATTGCCGCCATGGAACAGGCCCGGGGCCTTGCGGCCCTGCGTGACAAATCCAGTCCCGGCCTTTACGAGCTTCAGGACGGAATTCTGAGCTGCTTTGTAAAGGGAGAAGCGGATTACAGCCGGAGCCTGCCCCTGCGGATTCTGGAGGAGCTGACCACCGGCGACCAGGTGGGCCAGCTCTGTGAGGGTGCCCCGGTGCCCCCTTTGACCCGGGATTTTGACGAAAAATGCGCCGCCTTTCGGCTTCAGCGGAAGGCCGGTGCAAGGCAGGAACTGACATTGTCCATCTTTTCCAGCAGGAAGCACCGGCAGATCAGTCGTTTCCTGCACCAGACGGTTTTTCTGAACCTGGGGTTTGCTTTACTGAAAAAAGGACCTGATCCGCTACGCAGAACCGACCGGAATCTGATTCGGGAAATCTGGGAGTACCGGTGGAACCCGGGAGTGGATGCTGCCCTGGTGGAGCGGTCCAGCTCCGGCGCAACGCTGGAGGAAGCCTGTGTCACGGAGCTGCGGCAGCTGCTTTTCTCCGCTGTATGCTCTGCCGATGGTGCCAGACTTCTGGTCAGCGCCATGCGTATGGGTCTGGGCGATCCCACCGGGGCCATGGGACAGCAAATGGAGACGCTTCTGATCGCGGACGGAGATTTCAGCTCCCTGTGCGACGCTTTTTCCGCGCTGGATACCCTTGCACAATGGCATGAACAATACGCGGAACCCGATGCCTTCCAGCATCAGAAGCTTATGGATCGGTGTTTTGACCGGATTATGCAGCTTCTGCCCTCCATGTACAATGTGGACGACCGGAATGTCCACAGCATCCAGGATGCCTGCGTTCTGCTCTGCCGGGTGACGCTCCGGCAGGAGGAGGAAGGCCGACGGCAGATGCTTTTGAATACATTGGAAACCCTGGCCGAACACAGGGATATCCACCCTGCCCTTCACGGAACGGTTCTTGGCCTGCTCTATGGAACGGACAGCCGTTGGAAAGGGACCATTGACGCAGCCATCCGCAGCTACCTCCAGGGAACAGAGGCCATACAGCGAAAATCCGCGTTTTTCCTTCAGGGGTTGTTTCTCACCGCCCGGGATCTGCTTCTGGTGGACCCCACATTCCTGGCTCAGGTGGACAGTCTGCTGGGGAGTCTGAGCGAAGAGGCGTTTCTCATCCTGCTGCCGGAGCTGCGTCTGGCCTTCAGCTATTTCCTTCCCATGGAAACAGACCGGATCGCCGGCAGAGTCGCCCGGATGCATCATGTAACCGCTGACAAGCTTCGCTTGCCCGGAGTCGATCCAGCGGTCTTTGCCCGGGCTGCGGCATTGGATGCCTGGGCTGCCGGGCAGCTGGAACAGCACTCACCGGAAGGAGATGTGGACGATGGCTGAGCATACAGAAATTCTGAACCGGTGGCGGCTGGTTCTGGGCAAAAATGCCCGGGAGCAGATGGCGCTGTCGGACCCCACTCTTGATCAAATGGATCAGGCGCTGGACTTTCTGTACGGACGGGAAGCGCCGGAGGATGTGCGCGATCCCCAGGGAGGCCGGGAATCCGGCATTCCCACGGTGGCTCACTGGCTGAGCAAAATCCGCACCCTGTTTCCGAAGGAAACCGCGGAGATTCTCCAGCGGCACGCACTGGAACGATATCAGTTGACAGAGCTTCTGGCAGACCAGGAAATTCTGGAACGAATGGAGCCCAATCAGGCCCTTCTGGAAACGGTGCTGAGTCTGAAGCACATGATGAAAGGCCCTGTGCTGGACACCGCAAGGCGGATCGTGGAACGGGTAGCGGCACAGCTTACAGAGCAGATGCGCACCGAGCTTCAGCAGTCGGCCCTGGGAAAGCCGGACCGGAACAGCCGCAACGGCATCCGGTCCCTGCGGAATCTGGACATCAAACGAACCATCCGGGACAATCTTTCCCACTACGATCCGGAAAAGAAACAGCTCCGGCTGGAAAAAGTCCATTTTAATGGACGGATCACGCGGTATCATCCATGGAGAGTGATCCTGGCGGTGGACGAAAGCGGTTCCATGATGGGTTCCATCATCCACAGCGCCGTAATGGCAGGCATCTTCGCCAGGATGCCCATGCTGGACATGAAGCTCATCATCTTCAATACCACTGTCGTGGACCTGAGCGGTCAGGTGGAGGACCCGGTGGAAACCCTGATGAGCATTCATCTGGGCGGCGGCACCAACATCGCTGGCGCGCTGGGTTATTGCAGGGATCTGATCACCTTCCCACACAGAACCATGGTGGTGCTGGTCAGCGACCTGTGTGAGGGCGGCCCCCGGGCCAATCTCTACAGCGTATGCCACGACATCATTGAAAGCGGCGCAAAGCTGATCGCCCTGACCGCCCTTGATGACCATTCCTCTCCGGTCTATGACCGGGAAACGGCCCAGCATCTTGCGGATCTGGGCGCTTATGTGGGTGCCATGACCCCAGCCAGGCTGGCAGATTTCATGGCAGAAGTAATGAAAAACTGATGGGAAAGGAGCTGGACAGATGGACATTCCGGAAAAACTGAAACAAGCCCTGGCGGCAGCTGATGAAGCCTATCTGGCCGGTCTGAGCAACAAGGGAACCCTGAACCGCGGCAAAAAGGATCTGGATGGGATGACGGACGTGACCGTCATCCCTTCGGATACGGAAATCCAGGTTCAGTGGGGTGATGTTCGCTGCGCAATCCGTGAGCCTTTGGGCAGCAGCGGCTGCTCCTGTCCCAGTACCGCCTTCTGCCGTCACCGGGTCAGTGCCATCCTGTGGCTGAAGGCCCGGCTGGGAGACAGCCCGGAGCCTGCCAGGTCTCCCGACTTCCAGTCCCTCAGGGCGTATCCGGCGGATAAGCTGGCCCGGATTCTCGGCACAAGCAAGCTCAGCGCCCTGCGCTTCCGGCTGGAATCCGGAATTCGCCCGGAGATGGATCAGGGAGCGGTGATCCGGGTGGAGCTTCCCTGGGCAGGAGTGAATGTCCGGCTGTTGGAGCCTCTGGAACACAGCACCTGTGCCTGTCACAGCACCGGCTTGTGCGTTCACAAAGCTGAAGCCCTGCTCTGGTGGCAGCTGCATGAGAACATCATCACGCCGGAGCAGCTTCCCCTGCCCAGTGCAGCCCCCACGCTGGATACAGAACAGCTTCGGGGCATCTGCAGGAGCGTCCAGGAAACCCTTTCGTCCCTGATGGCATGGGGCTTGGGCCGGGCCTCCCCGGAAATCTGCCAGACCCTGGAGCGAATGGCATCCCTGTGTCATACCGCAGGACTGCCCAATCTGGAGCGGAGCCTTCGCAGGCTATCCGGCGAATACGATGCCTGCTTCGCCCGATCCGCCGGATTCCGGGATACGGTGCTTCTTGAGCGGCTCTCCCACACCTACCGCCTTGCCCAGGCCACGGAACAGGCGACGGAAGAACAGCTTTCCGGTCTTGCAGGTGAATTCCGGGAGGAATATCGGAACGCCGGAAACAGGAAGCTCTATCTGCTTGGCTCCCGAATCTACTCGGAGAAAAACGGCTACGCAGGAACCATCTATTATTTCCGGGACATGGAGCAGCAGTGCTGGTACGCCTTCCGGCACATCCGGCCCACCTTTTATGAGGGAAGGGCCCAGAAGGTGCCAAAGCACGCATCCCCCTGGGGCCTGCCCTGCACACTGGACAAGCTTTGGAAGAATTCCATGGAGCTGACCGGTGCCAAGGCAAACCGCCATGGCAATCTCTCTGCCACCTCAGAATGCAGCGCTGCCATTCTGGGGCCAATGGCTCCCGCTGCGGCAATCCCCGAAGAGGAAATCTGCATGGATTTCCGGGCGCTTTTGGGGCGGAGTGATCCCAGCCGGTCTGAGCGCCAGCGTCTTGCCCTGATCCGGGCGGCCGGGATGGAAGTCCAGCCCTACGATTCCATCCGGCAGATTTACACGCTGCGGCTTCTGGACAGCTTTGGAAGGGATGTCTGGCTCAAGGTGCCTTACAGCAAAGACAACAGCTCCGTCATCGACTGGCTGGAGCGGCTCACGGAGGGCCAGGTCCCCACAGATCGGGCGCCTGTGTTCTTCGGGATTCTTTCCCGGGAGTCAGACCGGCTGACCTTCAGCCCCATTGAATGCTTTACGGATTGGGAGGGACAGCTATGAAGGAACTGCTGGACGATATGGAACGGGCCATGGCGGATCTGATGCTCTCGGGCTATGCCACAGGAGCAGAGCTTGCCGGAAGATTCCGGAACTTAGGAACAGAATGCAGCCGGATCGGTCTGAAGAACGGCGGCGCATGGATGGAGGAAATTGCCCGGGCTCTGGAACAGAGAACCCACTCTGTCCGGAAAGAGGATCTAGTCATAACGGAGCTGCTCTGCCGGGCCGTCGGCTATGTTCGGCTTTGCAGAGAGAAAATACAGGAAGAAGAGATTGCAGTCCGCTGGGACAGCATTACAGGAGGCAGCCTATGAATCTACAGAATCAAGCAAAAGAAGAGAAGCTGAAAAAGCTTCTGAGCCATTTGAATTTGTCATCCAAAAACAGCCGGATTGCCTTGCAGTATCTCACTGCGGAGGTGCCGGATGAATCCCTGCTGGAACAGGTGGAAGCCCAGAATTTTCGGTTGCTGTCCATCAATGTGCGGATGGAGGTTTCCGATATTCTGCAGCCCCTTCGGGAGGGCGGCAAGAAGGACCAGATCGGGCGGTTCTACCGGCTGTTCTGGGCAATGGGCAAAAGCACTGCCTGCTATGTAATGAGCAGCCCCTTCCGCTTCGCGCCGGAAACGCCGGAGGATATCTCCCGGTATCTGAGCAAAGCCGCCGCAGCGGCACTGGCAGGCGAAATCCTGACCCAGAACAATCGTCCGGCTTTTCTTCCTCCCTGGCTGTGGAAGATGGCGGAAACGGAGCCGGAGGAGCTGATCCGGGCCCAGGCGCTTTGCGGCGAGCCCATTGAAGGCCGGGCCAAGGCCATGCTGGCAGGTCTGGTGCTGAGCAGGGGCAACGTGTCCCAGGAACAGCTCCGGCAGCAGGTGGAGATCCTTTTGACGGCTCAGCAACATCTGCTGCCTGCGGCGGCCCATAGCCTCAGCCCCGGGGACAAGCAGCTTCTGGCAGACTTCATCAGCGCAGGCGATCCTTCCGCTCCCCTGCCCCTGCTTTCTTACACGGATTACTACGCCACCGACGTACAGAATTTCTGGAACACCCACAGCACCGATGACCGGCTTGGCAGTCTTCTGGGCGTCACCGCCATTATGGGCCAGCGGCTAGACCCCCGACTCCGGTGTGCCGCAAAGGTGCATCTGGCGCTGAATCCCCGGATCGTGCTGATGTTCGCAACCCAGTTGATCGAACAGGCGCAGTTTATGGAGGAACTTCCCCGGATTTTGGAGGATCTGCCCGGCGGCATGGCGAGCCTCCTGCTGTTTCTCACCGCGCCCTATTCCTGGATTCCGGAGGATTGGCGCAGCAGTCTGGCCCGCCGGTGCGCCGCCGCTCTTCCGGAAGTGCTGGCTGTGGCGAATCCCAATCAGTTTTCCGCCCTCACAGAGCTTTTGCCCGGCCCCATGAAGGTCATGGGCGTCGATCTGCCGGCAGAGGCAATTCGCTTCCTCCGGAACGCGGTGGATGCTGGTGAGGACGAACTTCAGGATTATCTGATGGGTGCCGGTTCTGTCTCTGACAGCGCCGCGCTTCTGAAGAATGTGACCTACACCGGCTACAATTTCCCCTTCAAAGTAACCACCATGATCCGGGATCACCGTCTGGTTCATGGATGGACTGATTTCCATCTCCGGTACGCCGTGGTGATGGGTACGGTATTCAACGGCGCTCCCCTCCGGGAGCTGCTGTCTGAGAAATCCGGCAGGCTGAATATGGAGGAAATTCCCAAGCTGTGCCTGCTTCTGCGGCAGAAGGGGCTGGATCTGACCACGATGCTGGAGCTGCTGGGCAATTTCCGGGATCATGTTTATTGGGATAAGGCAGCCGAAGCCATTGACGCTAGCACTGCTCAGTTGCTCTCCGGCACAGCCGATGCCGGGGAGCTGTGCCAGGCCGCGAAAAATGGCAGTCTGTACGCCCGTCAGCACGCCCTGCGCAGGCTGAACCAGCTGCCCGGAGAGGAAGCGAAAGAGGGAATGCTTTCCTGCACCGCCGACTCCTCCAAAGCCATCCAGAAGCTGCTGGCCCAGCTGCTGCCGGAGCATACGGACTGGGCGGCGGAGTACATCGCCCTGTTGAAAAGCAAAAAAGCGCCACAGCGGATTCTGGCGGCTCAGGTTCTGGGCAAAATGGGAACTGTGGGCACTGCTGCCCTGCAGGAGGCCCTGGAAACGGAAAAAAGCGCAAAGGTTGCCGATGCCATCCAGACCGCTCTTGGGGACACCGCCAAGCCTGCGGCTACCGGCACCCAGGAGCTGGTACAGCGGCTCGTGAATGCCAATAAGATAAAAAAGCTTCAGTGGCTCCTGGATGTGCCTCTGCCCGTGGTTCATCTGACAACCGGAGAGGCCCCGGAGGAGTCTGTGCTTGCTCTGTTGATTGCGTACTGTGACCTTGGACGAATCGGACGGAGTGATCTGGCTGCTCAGATTCCCGGGGAAATGAATCCGAAGGATCTGGAGGCACTGGCGGACGAGGTCTTTGAGCGGTGGATCGCCGCAGGGGCCCCTTCCAAGCACAAGTGGGTGCTGGCCTTCTCTGCCGTTTACGGCGGCGAAACGGTATGCGTCAAGCTGATCCGCGCCATCAATGACTGGCCCCAGAACGCCCGGGGCGCCATTGCCTGTGACGGTGTAAAGGCGCTGACCTTAAGCGCTGCCCCCGGTGCGCTGCTGGCGGTGGATGCCATTTCCCGGAAGTTCAAGTTTCGTCAGGTGAAGGTTGCCGCTGCCGCCGCACTGGACAGCGCTGCCCAGGAGCTGGGCATCAGTGTGGAGGAGCTTGCCGACCGGATTGTACCGGACCTTGGCTTTGACCAGGCAGGAAAGCGGATATTCGACTATGGAAAGCGGAGCTTTACCGTCCGGCTGACCCCGTCGCTGGAGCTTTCCATCACCACGGACGCCGGAAAGACTGTCAAAAATCTTCCTGCGCCCGGAAAAACCGACGATGAACCCAAGGCTTCGGAAGCCTACGAAGCCTTTAAGGCCATGAAAAAGCAGATCCGCACCACCGTCAGCACCCAAAAGACCCGTCTGGAAGCAGCCCTTGCCACCCTGCGGTGCTGGGATCGGGACAGCTGGAACGCCCTGTTCGTCCGGAATCCCATTATGCACCAATTCGCCATCAGTCTGGTCTGGGGCGTGTATCAGCAGGGTGTTTTGACCGATACCTTCCGGTATATGGAGGACGGTTCCTTCAATACCGTGGACGAGGAGGAATATGAGCTGCCCGAAAATGCCAGCATTGGTCTTGTTCATCCAGTAGAGCTGAACGAGGAGCTGCTCACCGGCTGGAAGCAGCAGCTTGAGGACTACGAAGTGACTCAGAGCATCCTCCAGCTGGACCGGCCTGTGTTCGTCCTTTCTGAAGATGCGCGGGCGTCGAAAACCCTGGAAGCCTTCGGCGGCAAGCAGCTCAACGGTCTTTCTCTGTCCGGCAAGCTCACCGGCATGGGCTGGTTCCGGGGCAGCGTGGTGGATGGCGGTGTCTTCTATACCTACTGGCGCGAGGACCCGACCCTGGAAATCGGTGTGGAGCTGCGGTTCTCCGGTTCCTACGTGGGCGATGAAAACGACGATGTGACGGTATACGACGCGGTATTCTACAAGTCCGGAACCGTCACCCGGGGCAGTTATATCTATGATGCTCCCAAGGGGGAGAATACCTTCTCTCTGGGTCAGATTCCTGCCCGGTACTACAGTGAGATAATCCAGCAGCTCACAAAAGCCACTGCATCCAGCACAGAAACGGATGCCAACTGGAAAGCAGACCGGAAGGACTGCTGATTAAAAACAATGCCTCGGTGTACCCTGTGGTACATCGAGGCATTTTCATTGCGGTTTTCCACAGACTGTGGAAAAGTGTTTTACATTTCATCCAGGATTTCTTCCGCGAATTCATCCAGATCCTCCGGGACGCCCTGCTTCAGGATGCCGCACTTGGGACAGGACAAAACCGTCATCAGCTTCCGCTCTTTTTTCAGGAACTGCTGCTGGAAGTTCCACAGCACGATGCTGTCCCAGATTTTTTTCGGCGTGGGAGGGGCTCCCACGTGATGATCCAGAAGCATGGCGTGATTCCAGTCAAACCGGCAGAGGGAATAACTGGCATCGGAATTGATGCACATCTCGTAGAACACATAGGGACAGACCTGCACTTCCCTGCTCCGGCCTCCCAGAAGGCTGACCCCTTCGTCGAATTCCACCTTCATCTCGTTATACTTGGGCCAGTATTCAATGGTGCGTTCCACGGAAATACCATCGGTGATGTTTCCGAAGGTACGGTAAAAGGCTTCCTCCTGCTCGGATGTGAGAATGTCGCCGTTGATCTTGATGTTCATTTCGCATTTGCCCTTGTGGTCATAGAAAAAGGCAATGTTGTCCACAAATTGCTGATAGTCCATCTTGTGTCCGGAGAAATCCCGGTACTGCTCCGCGTTTACGCCCTCTACGGAGATATTCAGCCGGTCCAGACCGGCATCAATGATCTCAAGACTCCGTTCTCGGGTCAGCAGGGATGCGTTGGTGGTGGTATCCACACGTAAAACCTGGGCTGACTGCTTGGCATAGCGTACCATATCCGCAAAATGGGGATTCAGCAGGGGTTCCCCCTCCTTGTACAGGCGAATCACCCGGATGGGGTCGGGGAAATCCTTCAGGGAATCGATGATGCCCTTATATACCTGGAAATCCATGGGGCCGTGGCCCCGGCCTTTGGTTTTCTTCATCAGCCCCAGATTGCCGGAGGGGCAGAATTTGCATCGGAAATTGCAGGTATCGCAGGGGTCAATGTAAATCACATAGGGTGTGCGCAGAGGTAGGGCGTTTTTCAGCTCCATCCGGTCATGGAGGTCAATGCGTGGGATGTGCTTGGCTTTCATAAGAGCGCTCCTTTGTTCGTTCTGACTTGTAAGAACAGTATAGCACAGCTGCGGAAGTTTTCGCAAGGCTATTGCGCATCTGGGCCGTGGGGAGTATAATAGCATCAATGACCTACGAAAGGAAGATTATTTATGGCTGTCAAAAACAATAGCCAGCAGATGCTGGAAGGCCCTTTGCTGAAAAACATCATACTTTACACCATCCCAATCATTCTGACCAGTATTTTGCAGCTGCTGTTCAACGCGGCGGATCTGGTAGTCGTGGGTCGGTTCTGCGGCTCCATTTCCGTGGCTGCCGTTGGCGCCACCGGCTCCATTACCAGTCTGATTGTCAATCTTTTCATCGGTCTGAGCGTGGGCGCCGGCGTCACCGTTGCCCACGGCATTGGCAGCCGTGAGGACGAAACGGTTCACAGAACCGTTCACACAGCGCTTCCCATGTCCATTGTCTGCGGTCTGGCTCTGACTGTTCTGGGCGTTTCCATGTCGGAAACCCTGCTGCGCTGGATGGGTACGCCGGAGGATGTGCTACCCCTGTCCGCGGTTTACATGAAGATTTATTTCGCCGGCATTACCTTTGCCATGATTTACAATTTCTGCGCCTCCATCCTCCGGGCGGTGGGCGACACCAAAAGCCCGCTCACCTTTCTGACCATCTCCGGCGTGGTGAACGTGGTGCTGAATCTGATTTTCGTCACCCAGCTTCACATGAATGTGGCCGGTGTCGCCTTGGCTACCACCATTTCTCAGGGTGTTTCCGCAGTGGCTGTGATCATCGTTCTGATGCGCCGCACCGACGCTGCCCGTCTTATGCTGAATAAGCTCCGCTTTTACGGTCCGCAGATGCAGAAGATCATCCGCATCGGCCTGCCTGCTGGCATTCAGAGCAGCCTGTTCTCCATCTCCAATGTGCTGATTCAGAGCTCCGTCAACTCCTTCGGCTCTGTGCTGATGTCCGGCAACTCCGCATCCCAGAATATTGAGGGCTTTGTTTATGTTTCCCTGAACGCATTCCACCAGACCGCTGTGAACTTCATAGGACAGAATGTGGGCGCATTGAAATTTGACCGGGTGAAGAAGGTTCTGAAGATTTGTCTGGCCTGCGTCACGGTAACGGGTCTTACGCTTGGTCTGACACTGTATGCCTGCGGTGAAACGCTGCTGGGCATTTACATCACCGATTCTGCCGAAGCCATTGAATGGGGCATGGTCCGGCTGGGCTGCATCGCCATCCCCTACTTTGTATGCGGTCTGATGGATGTAACCACCGGCGCTCTGAGAGGCATGGGCGCTTCGGTTGCCCCCATGATTATTTCCGTACTGGGCGTGTGCGGTGTGCGGATCGGCTGGATCTATACGATCTTTCAGATTCCTGCCTTCCACACCCCCCAGAGCCTGTACTTAAGCTATATTTTCTCCTGGGCTCTGACCTTCCTCATTGAGCTTTACGCATTCCACAAAATCTTTGCCCAGCAGACCAGCATGCTGTCCCGTCCCAGAGCGGCGGACGCTCCATAAATCAATTCACTGCTTCCCTGCATTGCCCGTGCAGGGAAGCATTTTCTTCCATTGACATTCCGGATTTCATATAATATCATTTCATTATGAGAAATATTACGCTGGAAGCGAGGGGGGAAGCCGGTATGGTTGTAAGGTACATTCATCACAGCTGTTTTTTGGTGGAAACCGATGACTGCTACTACTTGTTTGATTACGAAAAAGGGCAGCTGCCCGAACTGGACGGAAACAAGCCGATTATTGTTCTTTCCAGTCATGGCCACGGCGACCACTATAATCCGGAGATCTTTCCCCTGCTGGAGCGTGCAGGCATGAAACGGATTCGGGCAGTTCTGTCAGATGACATCCCTGTTCCCAGGAATGTGGATGCCTTGCAGGTATCCCCCGGAATGGGCTATGATCTGGGATGCGGTCAACGCCTCAATGCATTTCGATCCACAGATTTGGGAGTCGCTTT
The DNA here is from genome assembly GCA_017506735.1 of Oscillospiraceae bacterium. Lineage (GTDB taxonomy): Bacteria > Bacillota > Clostridia > Oscillospirales > Oscillospiraceae > Faecousia. The sequence continues at coordinate 41,688 of JAFVMW010000107.1, forward strand.
TCTGATCGAAGATCACGACAAGCTGATTTATCATGCAGGTGATCTGAACGATTGGGTTTGGGAAGAGGAAAGCGACGATTACAATGAACAGATGACCATCCATTACCGGGAACAGATCCAGCTTCTTTCCGACGCGGTTCATGGTCGGGAAATCGATCTGGCCTTCGTGGTTCTGGACCCCAGACAGGAAAAAGACTATGACAGAGGGCTGTGCTATTTTCTGGAACGCCTTTCGGCAAAGCAGGTTTACCCCATGCATTATTGGGATGACCCATCCATCATCGATGCCTTCCTGAAGGATCATCCGGAATACGAGCCGCAAATTCAAAATACAGAGTCAATATTACAGCGCTGAGCGCGGAAATGAGGTACACTATGAAATTCAAGATGGTTCACGAGAATTACAATGTGGCAGACCTGGACAAGTCCATGGCTTTCTATGAAAAAGCGCTGGGATTGAGGGAGGTCAGACGCATCAACGGCGATGGTTTTATCATCGTCTACATCGGCAACGAGGAAACGCCCTTTGTGCTGGAGCTCACCTGGCTGGAGGAGCATCCCCAAGCCTATGATCTGGGCGAATGCGAGTTCCATCTTGCCTTCGAAGCGGATGACTTTGAGGCCGCACACAAGCTGCACCAGGAGATGGGCTGCATCTGCTTCGAGAATCCGGCTATGGGTATTTACTTCATCACGGACCCGGACGGCTACTGGCTGGAGATCGTACCCTCCAAAAAGTAACAGACAAATCACACAGGAACAATGGGGCTGTTTGCACAGCCCCGTTTTCATATCGTAAAAATTCAAAACAATCCTGCTGGTATCACTGAACTGCCTCTTTACAATAATTGTTTGTAATGGTATAAATAAGATATATGATTTTCATCATCATTACTTTTCATTTTAAGGGAGATAATCATGGAAGAGATTAGAATTCAGGATGACCTGTATACCTTCGTCAACCAGGCAAAGCTGGAGGAGCTGGTGATCCCCGAGGACATGCCCATTGCTGGCGGTGTGGCCAACCTCATGACCTCTGTGGAGAAACTCATGATTGGTGAGTTTAACACAATGTGCGCCGATGGCGCCTATCCTAATGAGCATCTGGCAAGAGCCTGCACGCTGTATACCCTTGCAAAGGATGTAAAGCGGAAGAAAAAGCACGGCATCAAGCCTGCGCTGAAGCAGCTGGCCATTCTCAAAAAGCTCGGCACTCTGAGAGGCTACAACCTTCACACCAAGGAGCTGATTCTCAAGGGCATCGCCATGCCCATCAGCATCGCTGTGGAGCCCAACATGAAGGACACCGTCCACCACTGCGTCATGATTCAGGGCCCCAGCGTGATCCTGCCCGACGCCTCCTATTACAAGGAGGGAAAGGAGCAGCAAAGAGATATGCTGCTGAATCTGTGGAGCGGCTTTGCAAAGCAGGTACTCGCCATCGCCGGCCACAGCGAGGAGGAGTGCGACCTTCTGCTCAAGGACACCCTGGCCTTTGACGCGCTGATTGCCAAGTACGTGAAGACCAGCGAGGAATGGTCTGAGTACGTCAAGATGTACAACCCCATGAAGACCGGACGGGTGGCAGGCATGGTCAAGCCTATGAACCTGAAGAAGCTGCTGACCGATCTGTTCGGGGAGATTCCCGAGGAGATCATCGTGGCGGAGCCCCGGTACTTCAAGAACTTCAAGGAAGTGTTCAACCAGGACACCTTTGAGCTGTACAAGAACTGGGCCTATGTGGTGACCCTGATGGGCAGTTGCAGTCTGCTGTCCGAGGAGCTTCGGGATCTGGGCGGCGGCTTCAGCAGAGCCCTCTCTGGCATTGCAGCCCCTTCCTCCCCCGAGAAGTTTGCCTATCAGCTGGCATCCTCCATGTACAGCGAACCCGTGGGTCTGTACTACGGCGAAAAGTACTTTGGCGAGGAAGCCAAGAAGGACATTACCGAAATCGTTCAGCAGATCGTTGCCACCTATCAGAAGCGCATCGCCACCAACGACATTCTGGAGCAGGCCACCAAGGACAAGGCCATTCTGAAACTGAGCAAGATGGGTCTGAAGCTGGCCTATCCTGACCGGGTGGAGGAAATCTACAGCAAGCTGGTGTTTGATGAAAGCAAGTCCCTCTTCGACATCGTTTCCGCTCTGAGAGCCATCCGAATGGAGGACAATTTCAGCAAGCTCGGCAAGGAAGTGGACCGCACCCACTGGGCAATGCCCGGACACATGGTCAACGCCTGCTACGATCCCTTCGTCAACGACATCACCTTCCCTGCTGCCATTCTGCAGCCCCCCTTCTACTCCATCCATCAGACCAGAAGCGAAAACCTGGGCGGCATCGGCGCGGTAATCGGTCATGAGATTTCCCATGCCTTCGACTCCAACGGCGCCAAGTGCGACGAGATGGGCAATCTGAACAACTGGTGGACCAAGGCCGACGAGCGGAAGTTCAACAAGAAGGTCAATGCCATGATCCGCCAGTTCGACGGCATCGAGCTGCCCTGGGGCACTGTCAACGGCAAGTTCACCGTCAGCGAAAACATTGCCGACAACGGCGGTATGGCAGTAACTCTGGACATCATGTCCCAGACCGAGGGCGTTTCCTTTGAGGAATACTTCACCAACTGGGCAAAGGTCTGGTGCCAGAAGGCAAAGCCCGAATATCAGGCACTGCTGCTGCAGGTGGACGTTCACGGCCCCTGCTACCTCCGGGCCAATATGCCCCCGAGAAACTTCGCCGAGTGGTATGAAACCTTCCAAGTGAAAAAGACCGACGGTATGTATCTGGCCCCCTCCAAGAGAGTGGTTATCTGGTAACGAGTTTCCCAATTCAGCAACGGGAGAGGCGGACTGCCTCTCCCGTACTTTTTTATTGCTGCCGGATTATACTAACTCTTGATTAAACAGTTTAATTCTTACCGGTCTAAATCGTGTCATAATGCGTTCTCGTTCTAGGTGGGCGACAGCCCACTGTCGTCCTCGGCCTTTTCTGACACGATATATCCTCGGTAAGCTCTGAAACCATTTAACCAAGAATTAGGGAAGCTCTGATTCAATCGGCAAGAGCAGATGGCGAGAGATTTTGGCCCAAATTGAAGTTTGGAAAGCGGAGGAATACTTTGTGTATTTCCCGGTTTTCAAACGGATAAGTTGGGTCAAAAGATCCGTCAGCTGCCGCAG
>JAFVMW010000108.1 GCA_017506735.1 Oscillospiraceae bacterium
CAGCAACGTTGGCCTCGCCGCCGCCGAAGGTAGCCTCCAGGTTGGAAGCCTGGACGAAACGCTCGTAGTTGTAGGGCTGCAGGCGCAGCATCAGTTCGCCGAAAGTAATAACCTTTGCCATGTTTGATTCTCTCCTGTTGTTCAAATTTTAGATGTGGAAAACCACATAGTACCAATGAAAATTATAGCACAGAACCGTCCGCTGGTAAAGAAAAAGCGAAATCGCTAAATGCACAAAAATTGCAGTCGAAAATTGAACAATTAGCCTACGGAGGTCCGGCCCTCCAGCACGTTGCGGAAGTCTTCGTAGTTTCTGGCCAGCAGGGCGGGGGTGTCCAGCCCGTAGGGGCACTTGGCAGCGCACTGACCGCACTGGAGGCAATTCTCGATCTTGCCCATCTTCTCCTGCCAGACGGGAGTGAGCCAGGCGGCGGAGGGAGCCCGGCGGAGCATCAAAGACATCCGGGCGCAGTTGTTGATCTCAATACCCACGGGGCAGGGCATACAGTAGCCACAGCCACGGCAGAAATCGCCGGAGAGCATGGCCCGGTCCTTTTCGATCAGGGCAGAGAGTTCTTCGTCCATGGCAGGGGGATTGGGGATGTAGCTGAGGAACTCATCCAGCTCATGCTCACGCTGGACGCCCCACAGGGGCAGCACGCTGTCATACTGGGCCAGGTATGCGTAGGCCGCCCGGGAATTGTTGATCAGACCGCCGGACAGGGCCTTCATGGCAAGGAAGCCCATGCCTGCTTTCCGGCACAGCTCCACAATCTCCAGATCGGGTTCGGTGGCGAGATAGCAGAAGGGGAACTGGAGGGTTTCATAGAGGCCGGACTCGATGGCCTCCTTTGCAACGCTGAGCCGGTGGTTGGTGATGCCGATGTGGCGGATCTTGCCCTCGGCTTTGGCCTGGAGCATGGCTTCGTACAGACCGGTGCCGTCGCCGGGCTTGGGGCAGAAGGCAGGGTTGTGGAACTGATAGATGTCGATGTAGCCCAGGTGGGACAGGCTGATCTCCAGATCGGCCCAGAACTGCTCTGCTGTTGTGGCGGCGGTTTTGGTGGAGATAAAGACCTTCTCACGCATCTCCCCGAAGGCCAGACCCACCTTGTGCTCGGAGTCGGTGTAGCTCCGGGCGGTGTCGAAGAACCGGATGCCGCCGTCATAGGCCTTGCGCAGCAGCATGACCGCGTAATCATCGGACACACGCTGTATGGGCAGCGCGCCGAAGCCGTTTTTGTTGACTGTAATGCCGGTGGAGCCGAGAGTGACCATTTCCATAAGTATATTCCTCCCTGATTGAATCGTGGGTTGATGTAAAATTTCGATTTGTGGGACTGTTGCTATAGCGCGGGAGGGCCTTGGCGAACTGCCCGCTAAATCGAAATTTGACTTACTGCTCCCATTATACATGACAAATCCCTCCATGGGAAGTGCGTTTTTCGACTTCCGTTCCCGGATTTGTTGTGGTATAACCGGACTTTGCCACTTACTAAAAAATAGGAGGGGTAAATTCCGAACTTCCGAACCCTGAAAACTGAAGAATCCAAAAAAGTCGAGAGGTTTTTTTGAAATTCCTCTTGACTTTTTTGTCACTCTGTGATATA
>JAFVMW010000067.1 GCA_017506735.1 Oscillospiraceae bacterium
ATTACTCAAGAATTTTCGTTGGCTGTTAATTAATCTTAAACAAACCTTAATTTGTCCAAGGTGATAAAAGTCATCTTTACGTTATTCAATTTACAAGGTACATTGTGCATCGCTCGCGGCGACTCAAACATCTTACCACACACGCCTCCATTTGTCAAGCACTTTTTTCAAATTTCTTGTTTTTTCGTTTTCTCGAAAAAACTTCGAAAAATGAAGCAAATACCAGCAAATTTCATCGGTTTGTGTTCTCTTTTGTTTGCCGCTCTCTCAAGCGCCCGGTTATATTAACACACACTCCCTAAATTGTCAACACCTTTTTTCATCTTTTTCAAAAATTTTTTCAGGTGCCAAAAAAGGGGCGCCCATTTTTATGAGCGCCCCTCAGATCAGAGATCGTTTACTTCTTAAATACAAACCATTTGCAGAAGATATAGTTGAGGATCACCACAACGACACTCAGCCCCAGCTTCGCAAAGGTGATGCCATCCACCTGGAAGCCCAGCAATGAAAACAGAATCACTCCATTGAGCTTCAGTACGGCTTCGCAGAACCAAAGGCCTGCTTCTTCTATTAGGAAGGAACCCACCCGGGCTGCCAGAAATGTGGGAATCTCTGTCCGGAGAGCATCCAGGCTCCAGCTCTTGCTTTCGAATACATACATCTTATTGACCACAAAGGCAAAGATCACCGCGGCAACAAAGGCAATGGCATTGGCGGTAAGGCTGTTCCCCCGGCCAAAGGCCAGCTCATACATTATATAGAATACAATATAATTTACTGCGGTTGTCGCCACACCAAAGATCAGATACAGAACCGTTTCCCGGTTCAAAAGCTTTCTTAGTTTATCCATAACAGAACCCTTTCTATTGATATGGTAGAATCATACTCGTCAAAATCACCATTGTCAAGGCCACGCATGGATTATGTACATAGCAAAGCGACAATCTTTCACTGGAATACATATTTCCTGTTGACACGTACATTTCTGTATGCTAGTATACACCCATAAATTGAATCGCTGGATAGAGGCGCGAGGCTTATCAGTACTGACTGCATCCCACAAGGCCGCTGGGGGTCAGGAAAGGAAGCATCGCCGAAGTGTTCGGGGAGGCCTGAGCCCTGAATGCTGGTTCGTCAGAGAAGATCTGCCGGACTGTCACAAAATTTTTGTGAAGCGCTATCACGAGCCGCCCACATCTTCCCTTGGGGGAATGATTCTGTGCCGGATCATGGACCGCTTGACAAAGCGGTTCTTTTTTATTGGGCACTCGCTTACCGAGCCGCCTTCGATTCTACCCATTCCGGCTGGGGAAATCGCCGGAGAAGAAAGGAAAGAAAAATGAAGAGAATTCTTGCACTGGTGCTGGCTCTGACCATGGCTATGGCACTGGCCGCCTGCGGCGGCACCGAAGACACCGGTATTAAGGGTGTGTCCGACGGCGTTCTGACCGTGGGTATGGAGTGCGCTTACGCTCCCTACAACTGGCAGCAGCCCGATGATTCCAACGGCGCTGTTCCCATCTCCAACGTTCCCGGCTCCTATGCCAACGGCTACGATGTGATGATGGCAAAGAAGCTCTGTGAGGCCAACGGCTGGGAGCTGGAAATCAAGATGATGGACTGGGATTCCCTGGTGCCTGCTGTCCAGACCGGCGACATTGACTGCGCCATCGCAGGTCAGTCCATGACTGCTGAGCGCGCTGAGCAGGTGGACTTCGCAGGTCCCTACCTGTATGCTTCCATCGTATGTGTCGCAAAGGCCGACTCCGCCCTGGCTTCTGCCACTGGCATCAGTCAGCTGTCCGGCACCTGCACCTCCCAGCGCGGTACCGTCTGGTATGAGGAGTGCCTGCCCCAGATTGCCGGTGCTGACATTCAGGCCGCACAGGATACCGCTCCTGCCATGCTGATGGCTCTGGAGACCGGCGCTGTGGACTTCATCTGCACCGATATGCCCACCGCTCAGGGTGCTGTCATCGTTTACCCCGACCTGGTGATTCTGGACTTCACCGGCAGCGAGGACAACTTCCAGGTTTCTGATGAAGAGATCAACATCGGCATCTCCATCCAGAAGGGCAACACCGCTCTGCTGGAGGCCATGAACGCCGTGCTGTCCAAGATGACCGCCGACGACTTCAACGCCCTGATGGCCGAGGCCGTCGCCATCCAGCCCATCGAGTGATCTGACCCACAATATGCGGAAGTGTTCGCCACTTCCGCATATTTGCACATTCTGAAAGGAGCCATCCCCTATGAATCCATTTGTCCAGCTCTGGAATGATACCGTGAAGCTTTGGACCACCTACGCCGGACTTTATCTCAACGGCGTGTGGACCACCATCTATCTTGCCGTGATCTGCACCGCCATCGGCTGTCTGATCGGCCTGCTCTGCGGCATTCTCAACACCATTCCCTACGGAAGAAACGACAATTTCCTGAAGCGCGCCTTCCTGGGCACCGTCCGTGGACTGATCCGGGTGTATGTGGAAGTATTCCGGGGTACCCCCATGATTTTGCAGGCCGTTGTGTTCTATTATGGTCTGCCCTACTTCTCCAATTATACCCTGCGGTTTGAAAACGCCCTGCTGTGCGCCTTCTTCGTTGTTTCCATCAACACCGGCGCATATATGGCTGAGTCCGTCCGGGGCGGTATCATTTCCATCGATCCCGGTCAGACCGAGGGTGCCAAGGCCATCGGCATGACCCACTGGCAGACCATGGTCAGCGTAATTTTGCCCCAGACCCTGCGGAATATTCTGCCCCAGATCGGCAACAACCTGATCATCAATCTGAAGGACACCTCTGTGCTGAGCATCATCTCCGTCAGCGAATTCTTCAACGTTCACAAGAGTATTGCCGGTACCACCTACCTCTACTTCCCCTCCGCCGCCATTGAGATGATCGGCTATCTGACCATGACGGTGGTTGCCTCCATCCTGCTGCGGATGCTGGAGAAGAAGATGGACGGCGCGGACAGCTATGAGCTGACCCAGGCTGACGCCCTGTCCCTGTCCGCCGGTACCTATACCCTGAACAAGAAGCCCGAGGACATCCACAACCGTAACCTGGAAGGAGGCGGCAAGAAATGAGCGAACCCATTCTGCAGATCAATCATCTGTCCAAATCCTTCGGTGCCCATGTGGTGCTGCGGGACATTGACTTCACCGTGAACCCCGGCGATGTGATTTCCATCATCGGCGCTTCCGGCTCCGGCAAGTCCACCCTGCTTCGCTGTATCAATCTGCTGGAAACCCCCACCAACGGTGAAATTCTGTACCACGGCAAGAATGTGGCCGGAAAGGGTGTCAACGCCCCGGAATACCGGAGCCATGTGGGCATGGTGTTCCAGAGCTTCAACCTGTTCAACAATATGACCGTGCTGGAAAACTGCATGGTGGGCCAGATGAAGGTGCTGAAAAAGAGCAAGGAAGAGGCACGGGCCAACGCCATGAAATACCTGGAAAAGGTGGGCATGGCTCCCTACATCAATGCCAAGCCCCGGCAGATCTCCGGCGGTCAGAAGCAGCGTGTGGCCATCGCAAGAGCCCTGGCCATGGAGCCCGAGGTGCTGCTCTTCGACGAGCCCACCTCCGCCCTGGACCCGGAAATGGTGGGCGAGGTTCTCACGGTCATGCAGCAGCTTGCCAACGAGGGTATGACCATGCTGGTAGTTACCCACGAGATGGCCTTTGCCCGGGATGTATCCGACCGGGTGGTGTTCATGGCTGACGGCGTGATCTGCGAGGAAGGCTCCAGCGAAGACATCTTCACAAATCCCCGGAAACAGCAGACCCGGGATTTCCTGGCCCGGTTCCGTAAGGGGTAATGAATTTCCAGTATTTCCCAGAATGTGAACCGATGCCCAGAATCGTTCATTTTGTAAAACCGCTCCGAGCTTCGGAGCGGTTTTTCGTGTTTTTGCTCAATCTTGTTTCAGATATTTCGGCATAGCTTGACAAGGGATTGCAAACAATGTAAAATGTAATCCGTGAAAGTATGATACCCTTATTCTGACAAAATGATAAAGGAGTAACGAACATGACAGCGAATGAACTCAAAGCGCTGAAGCAGCTTGCCTGCAAGGTTCGCATTGGCATTGTGGAATCCACCAATGCCGCAAAGTGCGGCCATCCCGGCGGCAGCCTGTCTTCTGCTGAGGTTTTGACTTATCTGTACGCAAAGGAACTGAACGTGGATCCCGCCAACCCCAAGATGGCAACCCGGGACCGGTTCGTTCTGTCCAAGGGCCACTGCGCCCCTGCCCTGTACGCGGTTCTTGCCCACCGGGGCTTCTTCCCCGTGGAGGATCTGCTGACCCTCCGGAAGATCGGCAGCTACCTGCAGGGCCATCCCAATATGAACACCGTTCCCGGCGTGGATATGTCCACCGGCTCTCTGGGCCAGGGCGTTTCCACCGCCGCAGGCATGGCTCTGACCGCCAAGCTCACCAAGAATCCCTGCCGTGTTTACACCCTGCTGGGTGACGGTGAGATCCAGGAAGGCCAGGTCTGGGAGGCATTCATGTTCTCCGCCCATTACAAGCTGGACAACCTGTGCGTCATCATCGACAACAACGGCCTTCAGATCGACGGCAACATTGCCGACGTCATGAGCCCCTACCCCATCGTGGACAAGATGGTTGCCTTCGGCTTCCATACCATCACCGTGGACGGCCATGACTTTGAGGCTCTGGAGAAGGCTTTTGCCGAGGCAAAGACCGTTACCGGCAAGCCCACCGCCATTGTGATGAACACCATCAAGGGCAAGGGTGTTTCCTTCATGGAGAATCAGGCCGGCTGGCACGGCAAGTCCACCAACGCCGCTGAATTTGAAATCGCCATGGCCGAGCTGAAGGCCGCTCTGGCAGAACTGGAGGCTTAAAATGGCAGATGTGAAGAGAATTGCGACCCGTGAGGGTTACGGCGAAGCTCTGGTGGAGCTGGGCCGTGAGCACGATAACATCGTGGTTTTTGACGCTGACCTGGCCGGCTCCACCAAGTCCGGCGTGTTCGGCAAGGCCTTCCCCGACCGGCATTTCAACGCCGGCATCGCTGAGGCTGATATGATCTGCGCCGCCGCAGGTGCCGCTTCCATGGGTATGGTTGCCTTTGCTTCCAGCTTCGCCATGTTCGCCACCGGCCGCGCCTACGAGCAGATCCGCAACTCCGTTGGCTACACCCGGTTGAATGTGAAGATCGCAGCATCCCACGGCGGCATCTCCGTGGGTGAGGACGGCGCAAGCCATCAGTGCTGCGAGGACTTCGCTCTGATGCGTGCCATCCCCGGCATGGTGGTTCTGAACCCCTCCGACAATGTGGAAGCCAAGGCCGCTGTGAAGGCCGCCTACGAGTACGACGGCCCTGTTTACCTGCGTTTTGGCAGACTGGCAGTTCCCGTGTTCCATGACGAGGCTACCTTCAAGTTCGAGATCGGCAAGGGCGAGATCCTCCGGGACGGCACCGACGTTGCCATCATCGCCACCGGTCTGATGGTGGACGAGGCGGTGAAGGCCGGTGAGGCTCTGGCAGAGAAGGGCATCAACGCCATGATCATCAACATGGCTTCCATCAAGCCCCTGGACGAGGAGCTGATCGTTGCCGCTGCAAAGAAGTGCGGCAAAATCATCACCTGCGAGGAGCATTCCATCATCGGCGGTCTGGGCGAGGCTGTCTGCTCCCTGCTGAGCGAGAAGTGCCCCACCCCCGTGCGCCGCATCGGTGTCAATGATGTCTTTGGCTTCTCCGGCCCTGCGCTGGATCTGCTGAAGGAGTTCGGCCTGTCCGCCGAGCACATCACCGAGGTCGCTGAGGACTTCTGCAAGTAATCGGATATGCTTTAAGCGGTACTGGCCGGAAAAGTCAGTACCGCTTCTTTTATACTAATTCTTGATAGAACGGCCTAGATGCTCAGCGAGGATAAATTGTGCCAGAAAAGGCCGACGACGACGGTGGGCTGTCGCCCACCTAGGAGAAGAACGCATTCTGGTGCAATTTAGGCCGGTGAGCGTCAGGCTGTTTTATTAAGAGTTAGTTTTATTGCAGGGGACGACCCCTGCGATACAAAAACAGGCGTACCGTCATTTGGCGGTACGCCTGTAGTGCTTTATACGCCGAACTTGAAGGGAGTCTCGTCGAAGGTTGCGAAGTAGTCGGCAGGGGTTTCCGCCCGACGGATCTTGGTGAAGGTGCCGTCGGGATGGAGCAGGACTTCGGCGGAACGGAGCTTACCGTTGTAGTTGTAGCCCATGGAGAAGCCGTGGGCACCGGTGTCATGGATGCACACATAGTCGCCGATGTCCATGGCTGGCAGGCTCCGGTCGATGGCGAACTTGTCGTTGTTCTCGCACAGACCGCCGGTGACATCGTACACATGGTCCAGGAGTGCGTCCTCCTTGCCCAGCACGGTGATGTGGTGGTACGCGCCATACATGGCAGGCCGCATCAAATTGGCGGCGCAGGCATCCAGACCCACATACTCCTTATAGATGTGCTTGTGGTGCAGAACCTTGGAGATCAGATGACCGAAGGGAGCCAGCATGAACCGGCCCAGCTCGGTGAAGATGGCGATGTCCCCCATGCCCTCGGGAACCAGAATATTTTCGTACTGGCGGCGGACACCCTCGCCGATGACGGCGATGTTGTTGCAGGGCTGCTCGGGCCGGTAATCCACACCCACGCCGCCGGACAGGTTGATGAAGGAAATGTGGACACCGGTGGCGTTCTTCAGCCGGACTGCCAGACGGAACAGCCGGGCTGCCAGTTCGGGATAATACTCATTGCTCACCGTATTGGAGGCCAGGAAGGCATGGATACCGAAGTGCTTCACGCCCTTCTTGCTCAGGGCCAGGAAGGCACCGGCCATCTGATCCTCGGTCATGCCGTACTTGGCATCCCGGGGCATATCCATGATGGTATTGCCCAGGGAGAAGCTTCCGCCGGGGTTGTAGCGGCAGCAAACGGATTCCGGGATGCCTGCTACCTTCTCCAGGAAGTCCACATGGGTCACATCGTCCAGGTTGATGTAGGCACCCATATCGTAGGCCTTGCGCATATCCTGCTCCGGGGTTACGTTGGAGGAGAACATCACGTCGTGGCCGGTAACACCGGCGGCTTCTGCCAGCAGCAGCTCCGCGTAGCTGGCGCAGTCACAGCCGCAGCCCTCCTCGTGGAGTACCTTCAGAATGTAGGGGTTGGGGGTGGCCTTTACGGCAAAATATTCCTTAAAGCCGGGATTCCAGGCAAAGGCGGCCTTCAGCTCTCTGGCACGCTGGCGGATGCCGGCTTCATCATAAATATGGTAGGGAGTGGGAATCTGGGCGGAAATCTCCTGCACCTTCTCCAAAGTCACAAAGGGTACTTTTCTCATGCATACTGCCTCTTTTCGTTGCGAATATGGACACATTATAGCGGTTTTTGATACATCTGTCAACGCTTGACGGACAAACGCCCACAATTTCGCAACTTTGCCCAGTTTTTGCCGCCGACGCGGACAAAACTTCGTCAGGTTGACATACAAAGCGCCGGGAGCATTTCCCGGCGCTGAAATATCTTTATCTTCCCTGTTCGATCCGCTTTTTTACCACCGCGGGAACCCCGGCAGCAAGGCTGTTTTCCGGGATATCAGCGGTCACCACACTGCCTGCGGCGATGACACAGCCGTCTCCGATGGTCACACCGGGCATGACGGATACGTTGGCGCCAAACCAGCAGTTTTTGCCCACACAGATGGGTTTTGCCCACTCCAGGCCCTGATTCCGCCGGTCATAATCCAGAGGATGGGCGGCGGTATAGAAGCCGCAAAAGGGGCCGATGAAGGTATTGTCCCCAATGGTGATGCCGCCGCCGTCCATGAAATAGCAGCCGTGGTTCACAAACACCCCGGTTCCGAACCGGGTCAGGGGGCCGTAGTCGAAGTATACAGGGCTCAGCAGGGTCAGTCCCTCGGGAACCTCGCAGCATAGGAGCCTTGCAAGCACCGCCCCACGCTCCGGATCATCCGGCCGAAGGCTGTTATAGTCATAGCACAGATTCTCCGCGTTCAGCCGCTTTCCCAGGATTTCCGGGTCAAAATTGGCATCGTAAAGCTCGCCGCGGAGCATTTTTTCCCGTTCTGTCATGTTCTCATTTCCTTTCTCGCCGCTTTCTCCAGAGGATTCCACCGGCCCCGGAGGTAGCAGATCATAAACAGTACAAACAGCAGCAAATTGTGGGCGATCATGCAGCCCCAGGCGTCAACCAGTCCGCCGGAAAAGTAGGTCACACACAGGAAGGTTCCCACAATCCGCACGCCCCACATACCGGCAATGTTGTAGACGAAGGGCTCCCTGGTATTGCCCACGCCCAGCATCATGCCCTCCAGGATGATGGAGAAGCCGTAGAAGGGCTCACTGAGGGCCACCATACGCAAGACTGTGGTGCCCAGTGCAATGACCTCAGGGCTTTTGGAGAAAATGCCCATCAGTGTGGGGGCCGCAGCAAACAGGGCGCCGCCGGAGAGGATCATCAGACCGATCTCAATGGGAATAAACATGGCGGCAAGGTCCTTCATCCGCTGACGGTCCCTGGCGCCGTAGGCATTGCCGGCAAGGGTTGCCGCAGCGGTCTGCATACCGTAGCCGGGAATATAGAAGGCGGACTCCACGGTGTTGGCGATGGTATGGGCAGCAGTTGCCACCTCGCCCAGGGAATTGATCATGCTGGCAAAGGCCACATAGCCAAGGCTGGTGCCGAAGCGCTGGAGCATATTGGGCAGGGCCGTTTTCAGGCAGGGTTTCAGAATTCCCCAGTCCGGGCGGAACTTCTGCCCCCGGGGCGAAACCATGGGATGACGCCACAGCACCGCCGTGATGCAGATACCGCCTACGGTAAATGCAATGGCACTGGCGATGGCCGCGCCGATGACCCCCATCCCTGCGCCGGGCATGGTGAAGGTCAGACTCAGCAGGGTCATGGGCCGGGTGGGGTAGATCAGCAGGAAATTCAGCACCACATTGACAAGGTTCACCAGAACGCCGATTTTCATGGGGGTTTTGGTATCTCCTGCCGCCCGGAGGACGGTGCCGAAGATGATGCTGGCGGTTCGGGGCAGCATGGGCAGATAGAGAATGAAGAAATATCGGCCCGCCAGGCTTCGGATGGATTCCTCCACCTGCATCCAAACCGGGATCACACCGCTCAGCCCCAGGGTCAGCGCCGTAAAGAAGCCGCCTGTCAGAACGGTGACAAGCACCGCCTGCATCACGGCTCTGGAGGCCGCTTCCCTGTTTTTCGCGCCGTAGGCCTGGGCGATAAAGGAAAGAAAGCCCACGCCGAGGGCAGAAACGGAGCTGCCGATGAGCCAGTTGACGGTGGTGGTGGCACCTACAGCGGCGGTGGCCTGGGTACCCAGGGAGCCAACCATGGCGGTGTCGATGTACTGCACCGCGGTCTGCATCAGCTGCTCCAGCATGGTGGGCCAGGCCAGGGCCAGGATGGTGACGATCATGGCCTTGTTGATGGGAATGGTTCGTTTGTTCATAGGTGTTACTCCTGAAACAGGGCTGTTGCTTCCGCAACAGCCCTTTGGATTACTTTTTCTTCTCACCCACCACAAAGATGGCGATGAGGGAGCTTACAAGCAGCAGATAGGGATAGAACAGATACTGCATGATGTTGAAGGCAGACAGCTGCACGCCCATTTCCGCACAGGCAGAGATGGCAACCAGCATCTGGGCGCCGTAGGGGATCACGCCCTGGAAAATGCAGGAGAAGGTATCCAGGATGCAGGCGGCACGCTGGGAGCTGATGTCGTAGTCCTCGCTCATCTCCTTGGCGATGGGGTTTGCCATGACGATGGCCACGGTGTTGTTGGCGGTGGCAATGTCCATGACACCCACCAGCAGGCCCATGCCCAGCTGACCGCCCTTGTTGCCCTTGAACAGGCGGCGGATCAGATACAGCAGAACATCAAAACCGCCGTGAACCCGGATCAGGGCGCACATGGCAGCCACCAGAACGGCGACCATGGAGGTTTCAAACATACCGGAGGCACCTGCGCCCATGCTGGCCAGCAGATCCGTAACTGCGGTCTGGCCGGTGATGAGCATGATGGCCGCGCCGGAAACGATGCCTGCCAGCAGCACCACAAACACATTGATGCCCACAATACCGCCCACCAGAACCAGCACATAGGGCAGGATCTGGAGCAGATTGTACTCGTGGGTGATCTGGACAGTCTGGTGATTCATGGTCATCAGCAGGATAATGGCCATGGTTGCCGCAGCCGCAGGGAAGGCAATCCAGAAGTTGCCCCGGAACTTGTCCTTCATCGCACAGCCCTGGCCGTTGCAGGCGGCGATGGTGGTATCGGAAATGAAGCTTAAGTTATCGCCGAACATGGCACCGCCCACCACGGTACCCACGCACAGGGCCACAGGAAAATCAGAAGCCTGGGCAACCTCCACCGCGATGGGGGTCAGCAGGGTGATGGTTCCCACGGAAGTACCCATGGCCGTGGAAACAAAGCAGGCCACCACAAACAGAACCATCACCGCAAATCGGGCAGGGATGATGGAGAGCATGAAGTAGGCCACGCTCTGTGCGGAGCTTCTGCCCACCACACCCACAAAGGCACCGGCAGTCAGGAAGATCAGCAACATGGTGATGATGTTCTTGTCCCCCACACCCTTGCCCATGATTTCCAGCTTCCGGTCGAAGCTGTACTCCCGGTTCTGCAGGCAGGCAACCAGAATGGCGGTCAGGAAGGCAATGACGATGGGAATGTTATAGAAGCCCATAGGGATCTTCAGGCCATATTCAAACCACAGGCCCAGGCCCAGATACATGGCGAGAAATACGCCAATGGGCAGCAGGGCGATGGGTTTTCCCTTTTTCATAAAATCTACCTCCGAATTATTCTATTTTTCGCACAAACACAGCTACTTTACCACACTTTTCCACCAAAGTCAAGGCAGGAAACCGCAAGAAAAAGGCTCCCCGGATGGGGAGCCTTCTGCTCAATCCTGTTTCCAGTAGCCGATGATGGAATCCACTTCAAAGTATTTTGCCATGCTGGTATTGGGCCAGACCTCTCCGGATTCAGTGGACAGGTACATCAGTCCGTGGTTTGCGCTGTATTTTGTATTGGCACGAACCATGGGAACCCGGATTTCACGCTGGCCTTCCTCCCGGCAGGCGATGATATACTGCTCATTGGCCCGGAGGGCTCTGCCGCTGCGGTATACATCCGTCACACCCGGGATCATAAAGTACACTGTATATAGCAGCACCACCAGCGCAAGGCTTGCCGGCACCGGCCGCCAATCCCCTTCCCAGACCTGGGCAAAAAGGATGGCGTTGGCCCCGATGAGCAGCACCGCGGAGAATACCATGCTCCGGTCGGGGTAATAGGCCGCCGCAGCCATCATAAAATTGGCAGCCAGGGAGCCCAGGAAGAAGAACACCGCCAGCCAGATCCGGTCTCTGCTTCCTTTGCCCAGCACTGCCAGAGCAAGCAGCACACAGAAGGCGATCAGCAGCCACTCCAGGGTCCGGTATTTTTCCAGAGCTGCCAGGAAATTGTTCCACAGATAGCCCAGGCTCCAGTCGCCGCCCTTGTTTTTCAGGGTGCCGGGGGCGGTGGCCATGAGCACATAAAACACAGTTGCAATGCCCACACTGGTCATACCCCAGAGGGGAAGCCGCTTTTTGTGCAGAATCAGTCCCCCCAGCATTAGCAGTACCGCAATGCCCACAAAGGCCGGAGTTCCGTTCTCAGAATACGCACCCACCAGGACGGAGTAAAGGAGCACAGCCCCCTTGCCCCAGGGGCTTCGCAGGGGTTTGTCATACAGAAAATCACACAGGAAGGGGATCAGATACACAAGCCCGGCCACCACGCCCCAGAGGTAATTACAGGAGCCGTCCAGCCAGAAAAACACCTGTCCGAAGGCCGGGGTAAATACCCACAGCCCTCCGAAAATGGCGGCAAGCAGCAGGTTATTGCCATGCCCATTCCAGGCGATGCCGTAAATCAGAAGGATCATAACGACGAACAGCAAGCTGTTCACCAGATTGAAGATGGGCTTCGGCAGCATCTCAAAAAGCTGTACAAAGAAATGGGCCACCACCCGGCCGTTGGTCACCCGGGCGTGGTTGATCATGGAGGGAATGATCTCAGGGATACTCTGAATTCGGAAGCCGGTGATCCAGCTGAAATGGTAGGAAAAATCGTCCGCCACTTCCTCGGTCAGAAAATTGCAGCCGAGCATCAGCACAAAAATCAGCGTGAGAATCAAAGCGGTCAGACGTTTGTCTTTCAGGAGGTTCATGGGATACTCCTTTCGTTGAATGGACTATTGTGATTATACCCGAAGCCTTTTTATCTTGTCAAGCTTCCGGTTTTTCCCGGAAAAGCATTGCGTCAGGGGATCACATCCTTTATAATAAAGGAAGAACATTTTTAGGAGGTATGTCATTATGAATGAGATCATCCAATCCCTGCTGACCCGGCGCAGCATCCGCCGGTATGCCGAAACCCAAGTGCCTGATGACGTGCTGGACACCGTGCTGGAGGCTGGTCTGTACGCCCCCAGCGGCATGAATACCCAGGGCGTCCATCTGGTGGCTGTCCGGGACAAGGAAACCCGGGATCTGCTGTCGAAGCTGAATGCCGCCGTCATGGGCTCTGACCGGGACCCCTTCTACGGCGCGCCCTGCGTGGTTGTGGTGCTGGCTGACCCGGAGATCTACGGCGGCTGGGTGGAGGATGGTGCCCTGGCCATGGGCAACATGATGAACGCCGCCCACGCACTGGGTCTGGGAAGCTGCTGGATTCACCGGGCAAGACAGGTGTTCGACGCTCCGGAGGGAAAGGCCCTGCTTGAAAAATGGGGACTGCCCACCCATCTGAGAGGAGTCGGCAACTGCATTCTTGGCTACGCTGAGGAAGCACCGGAGGCCCGTCCCCGTAAGGACGGCCGGATCACCCGGGTCTGACGGGAGGACATCATGGCACAGACAAACGATAAAGCGTACTTGTTTGAATCCATGCCCATTCCCAAGGCGGTGGCAAACCTGTCAATCCCCATGGTGGTCACAAGCCTGGTGATGGTCATTTACAATCTGGCGGACACCTATTTCGTGGGTATGCTCAACGACCCCATCCAGAACGCCGCCGTCACCCTTGCCTACCCGGTGATGCTGGCCTTCAACGCAGTGAACAACCTCTTCGGCGTGGGCACCTCCAGTATGATGAGCCGGAGCCTGGGCGCCGGGGATTACGAAAAGGTGAAAAGCTGCTCCGCCTTCGGCTTCTGGGGCGCGGTGTTCAGCGGTCTTACCTTTGCCCTGGTCTGCACGGTGTTCCGCACGCCGCTGATGCTTCTGCTGGGCGCGGACGAAACCACCATGGCGGCTACCGGCCAGTATATGCTCTGGACCGTGTCCTTCGGCGCAATGCCTGCCATTCTGAATGTGGTTCAGGGCCAGATGGTGCGAAGCGAAGGCGCTGCCCTCCATGCCAGCATCGGCACCATGTCCGGCTGTATTCTGAACATCATTCTCGATCCCATCTTTATCCTGCCCTGGGGCCTTAACATGGGCGCCGCCGGTGCCGGTCTTGCCACCTGCATTTCCAACGGTGTGGCCTGTGTATACTTTCTGGTGCTGGCCCGGGTGAAGAAGGGCAAGACCTTTGTGTGCATGGACATCCGGCGGCTGAAGAATCTGCCCAGCTCCGTGGTTCTGGGCATTCTGGGCGTGGGCGTGCCTGCCTCCATCCAGAATCTGCTGAATGTGCTGGGCTCCACCATTCTCAACAACTTTACCGCCGCCTTCGGCGCAACCGCTGTTGCCGCCATGGGCGTGGCCCACAAGATCAACATGATCCCCATGCAGATCGCCCTCGGCTTCTCCCAGGGCATCATGCCTCTGGTCAGCTACAATTACGCCAGCGGCAACCGCAAGCGTATGAAGCATGCTGTGCTGTTCGCCCTGGGCATCATCGTTCCGGCTATGGCCTGCGTCACCGCCGGCTACTGGTTCGGCGCTGAGGGACTGATCCGGGCCTTTATGGAGAATCCGGAGATTATCGCCTACGGCACCGCGTTTCTTCGGGTTATGTGCCTGGGCACTGTGTTCCTGTGCATTGACTTCATGGGCGTGGGTGTGTTCCAGAGCCTTGGCATGGGCCGCACCGCCCTGGTGTTCGCCCTGCTGCGCAAGGTGGTGCTGGAGATTCCCCTGCTGCTCCTGATGAACCGATTCTTCCCCCTGTACGGTCTGCCCTACGCTCAGTTCATCACTGAAATCGTCCTGGCAAGCGCCGCTGCTGTAATGCTGGTTCGGATTTTCAACCAGAAGCCCGGTAATGTAGACCGGGTCACCGGTTAACAAAAAACTGTCATTCCATAACCGGCTGCACACCGGAGCGGAATGACAGTTCTTTTTTATCGGTTGATGCTCTTTTCGGTGTCAAAGCCTTCGGGATACCGGGCCTGGAGCTTTTCCAGATTGCTCCGGAGAACCCTTTCCAGGCTCACATCCAGGGCAAAGGCTGTTTCCGCCAGATACCAGGCGATGTCCCCCAGCTCCTTGATGAGCTTTTCCCGATCCAGGTCATGGCCCTGGTGGAGGTGCTTTTTCACAATGTCGATGGCCTCGCCGCTTTCGCCGCACAGGCCCATGACACCGTTGATCAGCACATCGTGCTTGCTCAGAGCAGGATTCAGACTGCGCATGGCCTGCTGCTGGTATTCGTCGGCGGTGAGGGCCGGGCCCCGGCGGCGAACCAGCTCGTAGCATTCGGCATCCAGCTTCCGGCCGTGCTTTTCGTATTTTTCCTTCACGGTGCCGGTGTGGCTCATGCCCAGCTTGCGCATAACCGCGCCGGAGGCAGCGTTGGGGGCAAAATGGTCAGCGTAGATCCGCTCGATCTCCAGCTTTTCAAAGGCGAAGTCAAAAACAGCCTTCATGGCCTCGGTTGCATAGCCCTGGCCCCAGAACTCCCGGGCGAACATATAGGCAAAGGAGCAGGAGGAATCCTTCTCGTCAAAGCGCAGCAGACTCATGGTGCCGACGAGCTGGTCATCCGCTTTCCGCACAGCAACCCAGCGGTAGTAGCGGCCCTCCTCGTAGGCGGCCAGGGCCTTTTCGATGGTTTCCAGAGTTTCGCCAATGTCCTGATGAGGCTCCCAGAGCATAAATTTGCTCACTTCGCCGTCGGAGCCAATGCGCTCGTAGTAGTCATACAGATCATCCATACTGAGCTTTCGCAGCAGCAGGCGTTCCGTTTCCAGATTCTCAAATTCCGCGTAGATCATGGTATCCCCTCCAAAAGATGATTACCCCAATTATAGCAGAACCGCCGCCCCGTTGCAAGGGCGGCGGTGACAGTTATTGCAGGACCCGTTCCCAGACGGTGACCTGGGGCCAGCCTTCTGTGTTGAAGGAGTCCCGGATGCAGTCTGCGTAGTAGCGCAGCTTTTCCAGTGCGCCGGGCTTATCTGCCCAGATCCAATCGTAATTCCCGGTACAGGCGTATTCAAACAGCCGGGAGCGGTCCTCCAGATCATTGATCAGGGCGTAGTTATCGATGAAATACGGCTCCCACTCCGGGGCCAGATCGATATAGTTGGCCTTGTCATAGGTGTATTCAAAGCCCTCGGGGTTGCGTTCCATCCAGCCGTCCCAGGAGTACAAGGCATCCTCCCGGGCGATGGACGCGCGCCAGACCTGATCCTCGATGATGTGGTTGAATTCGTGGTAGTAGGTGGCTTCCCGCTCCGTATTGGTGTCCACCGCCATGATATAGGTGGCCGTTTCCGGGCCGTAGTCCTGGAATACGAAGCCGCCGTAGGCTCCGCCGGTGCCGAATTCCGGTTTTGCCATCAGATTCCGGATCAGATGAATCTGAATCTTGGAGAAGTCATAGGTACACAGCTGCTGCACAAAACCCTCAGGGAAAGAACCAAGTACCTGTTCCAGAATGTCCAGCTGCTCTTTGACCACCTCCGGATCGGTCTGAAGCTGGGCAGTGAAGTCCACAAATTCTGTATCGCAGGCATTGCCCACCAGAATCTCCAGGCCGTAATGCGTCCCGATGGTTTCTGCCCGGTCGGCAAGCATGGCCATCTCCTGCTCGGCAGTGATGGTCAGATCCACCTCCGTCAGAGCAAGGTTCTCCCCTTCCCCGATGCCCATGGGCCAGTACAGCAGATGGGGAGTCCCGGTTTCCGTATTGATGACCAGCAGCAGCCAGCCATTCAGCTCCTCGCGCCACACCGGGCGTTTTTCGCAGTAGTACCAGCCGTCAAAGCTGATGTTGCAGGTGGACAGGCGGCGGCCTTCCAGGTCGTACATGGACAGCACACCGCCCCGGTCATTCATCAGGAAGCGCTCTGCCGTCAGATACATGGTTCCGTCTTCCACAAAGAAGTCCCATGCCCGGTCTCCGTTGCCCAGACGGACATTTCTTCCATCGGAGAACCGGCGGCAAAGCCATTGGTCACCATGCCGCTCGGAAAAATCGAAATGCCCCCGGAAGGGCTGGGGCTCCAGCTCGCCGGATTCAAAGTTCAGAAAACCCACTTCCCACCGACGGTTTTCGTGGATGTACCAGCCCAGGCTCATTCCGTGGGGATAGGTGCCGTTGGTGTACAGGGCGCTGCCGCCCTCCCAGACACAGCGTTCCTCCCCGGTGGCGAGATTCCGCTCCCACAGGCTGCTGTCCCGGTTGATGTAGACCAGATCCCCATGGCCCATGGTCAGTGTTTCATTCCAGCCCGTGCCGGTTTCCCACCGGGCGGTCTGGTTCAGGTTCTCATCGAGGATGGTCACAACGCCCTGGCTGTTTTCACAGATGCAGATCCGGTCGGACTGGATCTGAGGCTCCAGCCAGTCGGTAACCTCCAGGCTCACGGTCTGCTCCGCCTGCACTTCCAGCGTATCCGGATCCAGCAGGCAGAGGGACAGCGCCGTCATGCCTCCATGCCCCTCAAGGTCATAATGCCTCTGGATCAGCAGCAGCTTCTCCCCGAAGGCAGAGAAGGTCACTTCCGTGTCCTGGGTTTCGATGGGCATGGGCAGCTCCAGCAGGGTGCCGTCGCCCCAGGGAGTGCCACGGGTCAGCAGCTCCGGCACCGGAGGCTCCGTTTCCGGAGGCAGGGTGGTTTCCGGTGGAACCGTGGTCTCAACCGGAACGGTTGGTATCGTGGTGGGTGTGGTTTCGCCAACCCTGCCGCAGCCGGTGAGCAGCAGCAGGGCAAGCAGTAAGGCAAGCCATCGTTTCATGGTGATTCCTCCCCGTTTTCTTTTATGATACCATTCCTTTCCAGCCTGCGCAAGGCTTCCAGTTCTTAAGAATTCTGAAAAAAGAGGAGATCCCCGAAGGAATCTCCTCTGCATATCGGTATGGAATTACAGGACGAACTGGCAGACCACGAAGGCTGCGTAGATGCTCAGCAGAGCGATGCCCTGCCAGCGGCCCAGCTTCTTGTTGATCAGAGCAGGAATGGCCATCAGAGACATAACGCCCAGCATCACGGGGATGTCAAACACCAGGGACAGGTTCAGACCGGTGTTCAGCAGCTCGTTCTCCACGGGAACATCGAAGGGAGCCAGGGAAACGGCAACACCGGAAACCAGAACCAGGTTGAACACGTTGGCGCCGATGACGTTGCCCACGCCCAGGGAAGCGCGGCCCTTACGCAGGGAGGTGATGGTGGTGACCAGCTCGGGCAGGGAGGTACCCAGAGCGACGAACAGCAGAGCAACGACGGTAGCGGGAACGCCCAGGCCGATGGCGATGACCTGGCCATGCTCGACCAGCAGGTCAGCACCCACAGCGATAACGGCAGCACCGACAACCAGCAGAGCCAGCTCCTGCCACAGTGCGCGCTCCTTGCCTTCCTCCTCTTCCTCTTCCTCAGCGGAGTCGGGGTTAGCCAGACCGTTGCGGACGGTCAGAACGGTGTAAACCACGAAAATGCTCAGCATGACGAAGCCCATCCAGCGAGGGAAGGTGCCCAGGCCGTAGGCAGCCAGGCAGTACAGCGCTGCGGAGCCAAAGAAGAAGATAACGGGGGTCTTCATGGACTTGACGTTGACGGGGCCGGGGTTGCAGACGATGGAAATGGCGGCGATCAGTGCGGTGTTGCAGATGATGGAGCCGATGGCGTTGCCGTAAGCCATTGCGCCGGAGCCCTGGAGGGCGCCGGTGGTGGAAACCATGACCTCGGGCAGGGTGGTACCGATGGAAACGACGGTTGCGCCGACCACGATGTCGGGCAGGTTGAAGCGCTTGGCAATGCCGGTGGCGCCGTCAACGAACCAGTCGCCGCCCTTGATCAGCAGAACCAGACCAATGGCAAACAGAATGACAGATTTCAGCATTTTGATTGACTCTCCTTTTTGTTCATGATAGCGGAAAAGTTTCTTTGCTTTATTTTGCTGTTTCTTTTCCGCTTCTTTACCAATTTATGATATCACAAAATGCATAAAAGTCAATCACCGGATAAAAAATGGTCATTTTGTCCCAACGGGCAGTTCTTTCCTTGTCGAATATTCCGAGTCTCCAGCTCCCGGCGCAGGGTGTTCATGACCCGTTTCTTGTCCCCGGTCCACAATGGCGCGATCAGATCCCGTTTGGCCCCGTCGCCGGTGAGGCGGTGAACCACAATATCCGGGTGAAGCCGTTCCAGACAGGCAAATAGGATGTCCAGATATTCTTCCATGGAAAGGGTGTCAAACAGGCCCTTTTCATAGTCTTTGGCCAGATCCGTACCCCGAAGGACATGGAGAAGCTGCAATTTGATGCCGTCCGGCCGGTTTTCTCCGGATAAATGAGCCACCGTGGCCAGCATATCCTCCTTGGTTTCCCCGGGGAGGCCCAGGATCACATGGGTGATGACGGTGATTCCGGCGGCCTTCAGCCGGCGTACCGCATCGTCGTATACTTCCAGAGGGTAGCCCCGGCGGATATAACGGGCGGTTCTCTCATGGATGGTTTGCAGCCCCAGCTCCACCCACACGGGCTTGATCCGGTTCAGCCGGGACAGCAGTTCCACCACCTCCGGCCCCAGGCAGTCCGGCCTTGTGGCGATGGAGAGCGCCACCACATCGGGTTCTGCAATGGCTTCGGTAAAGATTTTTTCCAATTTCTTTACCGGAGCGTAGGTGTTGGTGTAGGACTGGAAGTAGGCAATAAACATCCGGGCGTCGGTTTTCTGCCGAATGCGCTCCTTTGCCCGGTCAAGCTGCTGCCGTAGGGATTGGCAGGGGCTCTCGGCAAAGTCTCCGGAGCCGCCCGCGCTGCAAAAAACACAGCCTCCGGTGCCCAGGGTACCGTCCCGGTTGGGGCAGGTCATGCCGGCAGAAAGGGCCAGCTTGTATACCTTTCCCCCGAAGGTTTCCCGAAGATATCGGTTCAAGGAATAATAGCGTTCTTCCATAGGATCTCCTGACAAGAGAACCGGAGTTGTCATAACTCCGGTTCTGCAAGTGTTATGTCACAATCACGCCTCAGTCTTTGCTCTGCGGCGGGCCTTCTTCTCTGCCGCCCGACGCTCCATGTGGAGCTTGTAGATCTCCTCGGTGGCCAGGCTCAGCTTGGTCACCACGTCGGTTTTGGTGGGATAGCAGTAGAAGGAATCCTTGTCGGTGGAAATGTCGATGCAGTCAAAGGGCTTGATGTTGCAGTAATCATATTCAATATGAACACCGTACATACCCATGGGATTCCGCTCCACATGGTAGGGTTCCCCCCGGTAGTGGCCGTCCAGGGTATAGCCCTTCTCGGGGTCATGCTTCAGCACGGCCTTGCCCAGGTGGTAATACTTCATGGTACGGGGCAGGCTGTACACATCCACCTCGTCCTCGAAGGAATATTCCCCCCGTTCGATCTGGGCGCGGACCTGGGCGCGTTCCCACTCATACCAGTCGGGGATGTGGGGGAACTCGGTTTCGCCCTCCAGGGCATGGAGGCGGCCCAGCTCGTCCATTTCCCAGCGTTTGCCGCAGGCGCGGCAGAAGATCTGGGCGCCCTCGGAAGCCATCTCATGCTCCCTTCCGCAGGTGGGGCACTGATACAGCACCTTGTGCAGACCCTCTGCACGGTAGGGCTCGGTGATGCGGATATTGTTTTCATACTGCCACTTGTACTCATCGTACTGCATGGCGTCGCTGATGGCCTTGTTGATCTCCTCCACGGACATGGCCTCCACCTGTTCGGCGGTGAGGATCTGGGTCAGGGTGGTGTACAGGGGACACTTTCTGGGCTTGCGGAAATTCCAGAAGGGGGTATACAGGTAGTTGCCATGGTGGAGCATGACCACCACAGGCACCTTGTTCTGCTTCACCAGCTTACCCAGGGAATCGGGCAGGATGGCGGTGGTGCCGATGGGAGAATACCGGGCTTCGGGGTACATACACAGCACATCCCCCTTCTCCCGGAGGACATGACGGATGGACTTCACCAGATGCAGGTCCGTGGTGAACTTCCGCTTGCAGATACAGCCCAGCAGCTCCATGATCCAGGGACGCAGATAGTAGCCGTCGATGGTGGCCACATTATTCACCCGGTGGGGCCAGGTTGCCATGGCGGAAAGCTGGAAGTCCACAAAATACATATGGTTGGACAGCAGCATATAGGGCGGCTCCAGACCCTCCATATTGAATTTTTCGATCTTATATTCGATGCCCCGGGGCATGAACACCTTGGAAACGCCGTAGAGCAGGTGGGTCATGATCTTGGGCTGACGGATGGGGAGCTTCGCCGTGTTGTAGGGGACTTTATTTCTGTAATTGACATCCATAAAAGGTACCTCTCAAAAATGGTTGTTCTCTTTTTCCCTGTCATTATACACGCTGCCCGGGCAGAATACAAGAATATTATACTTGCAAAAGGAAGCCCGGAGCCGGGCATACGCCAGCTCCGGGCCGGGATTCAGTCAGCGGTTATTCGTTTTTTCCGGAATCAGTTCTGAGGCTTGTCCAGCTTGTAGCCCAGATTCAGGATCAGAGCGCCCACAGCCACGCAGACGGCGGGGATGATCATAAAGCCCAGGCAGATGCCCTGACGGACGGACTCGCCAGCCTCTGCCGCGGAAATGGAGGCATCAAAGCCGCCCATTGCCAGAACAGCAGGGATCAGGATGCCGCGGAACACGATGGCAACCTTCAGAGGAACGGTCAGCAGACCCATGACAGTGCCGGTGGTGTCAACACCCAGCTTCTGGGAGGAGAAGCCGGCGCAGGCCGCGTACAGCTCGGGCTCACAGGCGTTGGTCATGGTCATGAAGAACACGGAAACGGTCATCAGGCCGATAACCACGGTGACGTTCTTGTACAGGAAGTAGGCGGCAACCATGGAAACGAACATGACGCAGAAGGCCATGGTAACGGTGCGCTTTGCGTTCAGCTTTGCCACAACGCCTCTGGCCAGATAGCCGGCGGCGATGCCCAGGGAGTTGGTGATCAGCATGAACATGGACATCAGGCCGGGGTTCAGGCCAACATACTCGAAGTAGTAAACTGCCAGGCCGTTGACCAGGAACAGAACCATGTACTTGGACAGGCTGGAGGCCAGCAGGCTGATCAGATGGGGGTTGACGGTGATGGCCTTGATGGCGCTGACCTTGGGAGGCGCGGCATTGCCGGCAGCGGCCTGCATACGGGCCAGCTCCTCAGCACCGGTTTCCTCGTAGCCCTCGAACATCTTGAAGTGGGCGTAGTAGCCGGCGGCCATGACCGCGCCGAAGGAGAAGGCTGCGGCAGCGTAGGCGTTCTGCTCACCGAAGAAGGCAGTCAGCAGGGTGACGGCGGCAGGGCCCACATAGGAGTAGGCAACGTTCGCGAAGCTGGTATACATGGACCGGGAGGAGGACAGGGCCATGCGGTCATCGGGGGTCTTGCCTGCCACGTTGATCATGGACAGGTTGGCGATAAAGGGCAGGTTCCAGGCGATACGGCTGGTGATCATGGCGATCAGCATCACCGCGATGCCGACCCAGCCATCCGCCACCGTGATAAACTGGAAGGCAAACAGGATGGGAACCATCCAGGGGGTCAGCAGCAGCCAGGAGCGGTAACGGCCCCACTTCTGGGGCTTGATCTTATTCATCCACGCGCCGTAGATGCAGGACAGAATGGCGTCCACAACGGCGGAGATGGTGGTCATAACGGTGATAACGGCCAGGGGTAGCTTTGCGATGTTGGTGAAGAAGTAGCTGGAGTAGAAGGTATCGATGTTGGACATGAAGGTAAAACCAAAGTCACCGATACCGAAGAACCGCTTCAGATTCTTGCTGATGGGCTTGGGCTGCTTATTTTCTGACATAATATTCACCTGTCTTTCTTATTTTTAGAGAATAATGGGCTCTTACGCAGGGGCAGCCGGGGAACTCAGAAGCCTTCTGCCATGAGCTTCTGATTCAGCTTCTCGATTTCATCGGTCAGGGTTACGTTGACACCCTCATACAGGCAGCCGGGGTCGCCCATGGTGTTGCAGGGAATGAATGCCTTACGGCCGTATTCCTTTTCCACACGGGCCACCTCGGAGGCGATCTGTTCTCTGGACCAGTTCACATGGTCAATGGTGGCAGAGTCAATGCCGCCCATGAAGGTGATCTTGTCGCCGTACTTGGCGATCAGCTCGGGGATGTTGTTGGAGGTCATTACGCCCTGCCAGACATCAATGCCCATTTTGATCATGCTGGGCACCAGATTGGCCGCGTAGGAGTCGGAGTGGTGGATAATAACCTGAACGCCGCCCTCCCGGTAGGTGTCATAGATCCGCTTGTAGCCCGGGACGAAGAACTCCTCAAACATCTCCGGACTCAGGAATGAGCTTGCGCCGCTGCCCCAGTCGTC
Source organism: Oscillospiraceae bacterium (assembly GCA_017506735.1). Lineage (GTDB taxonomy): Bacteria > Bacillota > Clostridia > Oscillospirales > Oscillospiraceae > Faecousia. Next base: position 22,845 of record JAFVMW010000067.1, read on the forward strand.
ATGGTGGAACAGGGCGTCGGGCTTCAGATATTTGCAGATCTCCTTGGCGTAGGTAATTTCCCATTCGGTGATGTAGTCAATCAGCTCATGCATTTCATCGGGATACTCATAGAAGGCCATCAGGCAGTTCTGAATTTCCAGAAGATAGTGGCACTGCTCAAACAGACCGGGGGCAACGAAGGGGGCGATCATCTTCTCGTTCCGGTCCACCTTATTGACCATCTCAATGAAGGGGGCCCAGTCCTCCTCGGGGAAGATCACATTGGGAGCCTTCACATAGTCGCGCCAATGCTCCATGTCCTTGATCACGATATGCTCCGGATCATGGATGGGGAAGGGGCCGGGCATGCCTGCGGGGAACTCTACCGTTACACCCCAGGCGTTTACAACCGGGCCGCCTCCGGGAACAGGCCTTGGGTTGCGGGCAGCATAAGGCGTGGCGAACATCAGTTCCAGCGCCTCATACTGATTTACATATCTGTCGGGGGTGCCTCGGCGAACGGTTTCCAGGAAATTTTGCTTCTTGGTTAACATTTTGTCATCACCTCCAAATTTTTTCCAAATATCGATGATTTATTTGGATATTTTTATTATAACAGAAGTTCAAAAAATGGCAATAACAAAATCCAGGTTTTGGCAATTTATTTTAATTATAAAACGTTCCCTCCTTCCCTTTCCCCGATTCCGGGTTATGGGAATTGACACACCACGGCAAAACCGTTATCATAGAGGCAACTGATCCGCTCCGTCAGAAGGGCACCGGCAGAAGGGTGCCCTTCGTCACGGGAAGCACAGCAGAAATGAGGTATGATTATGCAATTCAACATCCATGATTTCCGGTGGACCCGGGAGCCCGGTTCTTTTTCCCTGTCCGATGGCAAGGTAGAAATCGTCACCAGACCCCATACCGACCTGTGGCAGCGAACCTACTACCACTTCCGCAACGACAATGCCCCGGTGTTCCAGATGGAGACTGACGAGAAGTATTTCAGCTTTGTGGTAAAGACCTCCTTCGAGGAAAGCCACCATCGCTTTGATCAGTGCGGCATTGTGATGTACCTGGACAGCGAGAACTGGCTGAAGGGCTCCATCGAGTATGAGAACGAGCAGTTCCAGCATCTGGGCAGTGTGGTGACCAACAACGGTTATTCCGACTGGGCCACCACCGCCATCGACGCTTCCATCAAGTCCATGTGGTATCGGTTCAGCCGCCGAGAGGACGATTACTGCATCGAATGCTCCACCGACGGTGTGACCTTCTCCCAGATGCGTGTCTGCCATATGTGGCAGGGCGGCGGAACGATCCGCTTCGGCATCTATGCCTGCTCCCCGGAGGATTCCTCCTTCAAGGCGGTCTTTTCCAACATGGAGCTGACCGAGTGCAAATGGCTGGCCCATGACGGCCAGCAGCCGGACGAAGCATAATCCCAATAAAACAGCCCCCCATCCGGTAAACTGAACCAGTAAAACTGGGGCAATTCACGGACGGGGGGCTTCGGCATTCCTGATCATCAGATGACCGAGATGGTATCTTCAAAGTCCCGGAACTGGCTGTGCAGCGGCAGGGGCTTTGCGTTCTCCCCGGGATAGCCCATGGGGAGCAGTGCGGAAACGGTGACATTCTCAGGCAGGCCAAGAATCTCAGACACCGCCTGGGCATTGAAGTAGCCCACCCAGCAGGAGCCAACGCCCAGCTCAAAGGCCTGGAGCATCATGTGGGTACAGACAATGGCGGCATCGGTTTCGCCGGATTCGTAGCCGGGCTGCAGCTTGTTTTTCCAGTCCCGGGTGCGGTCGTAGCACACCACCAGAATCACCGGAGCATCAAAGGTACAGCGGCACACGGATGCCAGCTTCCTTCGCGCCTCCTCGCTTGTGGCGACATAGATCTTCTGGGGCTGATTGTTGCAGGCGGTGGGGGCGACCCGTCCCGCTTCCAGAATCAGCTTCATGGTTTCTTCCTCAATGGGGGTATCCTGGAAGGAGCGGACAGAATAACGGGCGTGGGCAAGTTCCTGAAAGGTCATGGCAGCAGCCTCCTGTGTGTTTTTGATTATGATAGCACAGTTTCAGCGAAACCGGAATGGGGAAATGAAAAAAAGATACTTATACTAACTCTTAATAAAACAGCCTGACACTCACCGGCCTAAATTGCACCAGAATGCGTTCTCCTTCTAGGTGGGCGGCAGCCCACCGTTGTCGTCGGCCTTTTCTGGCACAATTTATCCTCGCTGAGTATCTAGGCCGTTTTATCAAGAATTAG
>JAFVMW010000068.1 GCA_017506735.1 Oscillospiraceae bacterium
GGCCTAGATGCTCAGCGAGGATAAATTGTGCCAGAAAAGGCCGACGACGACGGTGGGCTGTCGCCCACCTAGGAGGAGAACGCATTCTGGTGCAATTTAGGCCGGTGAGCGTCAGGCTGTTTTATTAAGAGTTAGTATAATTCCATAAATAATGAAGCTGTCATTCCGAGCCAGTGTGCGCGCTGGTTCGCAATGACAGCTTTTTTTGTATTACTGAGCAGCGGCCTTCTTTTTCCGGTTGGACATAACCACCACGTAGACCATCATCACCACGGTGATCACATAGGGAATGATGGCAGTCAGGTCGGCGCTGATGTTATACTCCTGGAGCCGGTAGCCCAGAGCATCGAAGAAGCCGAACATCAACGCGGCAAGATAGACCTTCACCGGATTGGCTCCGCCGAAGATCACACAGGCAAAGGCCACATAGCCACGGGAGTTGGACATACCTTCAGAGAACATGGTCACGTTGCCCAGGGCCAGCTGGGCACCTGCCAGGCCGCAAAACGCGCCGCAAAGGACACTGGATGCCCACTTGACCTTGTCCGGGCTGATGCCTGCGGTGCGCAGGGTGCCGGGCTTTTCACCTGCCGCCCGGACCCAGAAGCCCCAGGGGGTCTTGTACACCAGGCAGAACATGGCAAACACCAGGCCCCAGGTCAGATAGACAAACAGGGAATTTCCGGAAAGCACCTGGCCCAGGAAGGGAATCCCTTCGATCAGGGGGATTTCAACTGTGGGCAGTCCAGCGTCGGTACGCAGGGTGCCCCGGACATTGAACATGGCCCACAGGAGGAACACCGTCAGACCGTCCGCCAGGATGTTCAGGGCAGTGCCGATGATGAACTCGTCACTTTTGAATTTGACCACGAACAGGGCAAAAAACAGTCCCACCAGCATACCAACCAGAATCGCCGCCAGCACGCCCAGAAAGGCAGAGCCGGTGGCAACGCTGACCGCCACCGCGGCGAAGGCACCCATAAGGATCATGCCGTCCATACCGATGTTCATAATGCCTGCGTGTTCGGTCATCAGACCGCCCATGCCTGCCAGGGCCACAGGGGTGGCCGAGCGAAGCATCTGCTGGAACAGGCCAACACTGAAAATATTACCCACGGACAGCACCTCCCTTCTTCGCAAACCACTTCTTCACAATTCCGGTCATGCCGTTCTGGGCGGCCATGAAGAAGATGATGATGGCCTGGATGATCCGGTACAGCTCACCGGGAACACCGGCGTTCAGCTCCATGCCCTGGGCGCCCACCTTCAGAAACGCGAAGGCGAAGCTCATGCCGATGATGCCCACAGGCTTGTAGCGCATGATCATAGCCACCAGCAGACCGTCAAAATAGTATTCATTGCTGATGCCGTCCTGGTAGTTGCCCTTCAGACCGTAGACCTCGAACATACCCACCAGTCCGCACATCATGCCGGACACCGTCATTGCAAGGATGGTCAGACGATCCGCGGAAAGTCCGGCGAACCGGGCAAACCGGGAATTCTGGCCCACCAGCTTCATCTCATAGCCCACGGTGGTTTTGCTCATCACATACCACACCAGGAAGGCGATGACGATGGAGGCAAAAATGGCGGTGGTCAGATTGGAGCCGCGGATCAGCTTGTCGAAGGTGAAATCCGGGTTCAGAGGGTCCGTGCCGGAAACACGGTTGGGAACGGTGGTCTTCCAGGGGCCGTTGGACAGCCAGGAGCAGAGGTAAATGGCGATGGTATTCATCATGATGGTGGTGATGACCTCGTTGACCTTCAGCTTCACCTTCAGCACGCCGGGAATCCAGGCATAGAAGCCGCCGATTGCCACAGCGCCCAGGGCCGCCGCCAGCACCGCCAGAATGGGGGCAGTATCCTTCAGAAGCACACCGATGTAGGCAGATACAATGGCGCCCAGATAAAGCTGACCCTCGCCGCCCACGTTGAAAATGCCCACCCGGGCACCCAGGGCGCAGGCCAGGCCGGTCAGAAACAGCACCATGGCATATTCAATGGTATTGCCGAACTGCCGCTTGGTAAAGGCAGAGGTTAAAAATTCCCCCAAAGAGGAACAGCCGGTGGCGCCCCTCAGCAGCTCCCGGTAGGCGGCAATGGGATCGTGTCCGGTGAGAGCCATGATCACACCGCCCAGGAACAGGGCAAGGGTCACAGCCAGACCCAGGGACAGGGCATAACTCCAGTCGAATTTACGCTTCAATTGCCCCACCTGCCTTTCTGTCGCCGGTCATGTAGTAGCCCAGCTCCGCTTTTGTAATGGTTCCGGCCTCGAATTCGCCGGTGATTTTGCCTTCATAAATGGTGACGATCCGGTCAGACAGCCGGAACACCTCATCCAGATCCGCTGAACACAGCAGCACCGCCGCGCCCTCGTTCCGCTTTTCCAGAATCCGGCTGTGGATAAACTCGTTGGCACCGATGTCCACGCCCCGGGTGGGCTGGGAAATCACCAGCACATCCGACGGGAAAGAGAATTCCCGGGCGATGACCACCTTCTGCATATTGCCGCCGGAAAGAGAGCCAACTCTGGCATCCATGCCGGAAGCCCGGATATCGAATTTCTCAAAGAGCCGGGAGGCATAGCCTTCGATGGCTTTCCGGTTCTGATGGAAACCGAATTTGGTAAATTCCGCCTGGCGGTGCTTGCCCACCAGAAGATTGTCGGTGATGTCCGCGTCCGGGCTGACGCCGGTGGACAGACGATCCTCCGGCACATGGGACAGTCCCAGATCACGGATCTGACCGGGAGTCATACCGGAAACGTCTGTTCCGTTGACATGGATGCTGCCGCCGGTATAGGTACGCATACCTGTGATGGCTTCCAGCAGCTCGCTCTGGCCATTGCCCTCGATGGCGGCAATGCCCACCACTTCACCGGCCCGGACGGACAGGCTCAGTCCCCGGACGGCAGGCAGGCCCCGGTTGTCCTGTACCTGGAGATCCCGAACCCGGATCTTTTCTTCCCCGGGCGCTGCCTTCTCCTGCTGCTGGACCTGGACCACATCACGGCCCACCATCATGGCGGCAAGGCTGCGTTCCGTCACGTTCTTCGTTTCCTCCAGATGGACCAGCTTTCCCTGGCGCATGACCGCCACCCGGTCGGAGATGGCCATGACCTCATAGAGCTTATGGGTGATGATAATGACCGTCATTCCCTTTTCCTTCACCACCCGGCGGAGGATGGCAAACAGCTCATCGGTTTCCTGGGGCGTCAGCACAGCGGTGGGCTCGTCCAGAATCAGAACATCCGCGCCGCGGTACAGGGTCTTCAGAATTTCCACACGCTGCTGCAGGCCAACGCTGATTTCCCGGACAACGTCCTCCGGGTTGACATGAAGGCCGTACTCCTCGGACAGGCTCCGGACGGCTTCCACAGCGCCTCTGTCATCGCAGAACAGGCCCCATTTCCGGGGCTCCCGGCTCATGACGATGTTCTGGGCCACGGTGAAGCTGGGCACCAGCATGAAATGCTGATGAACCATGCCAACACCGGCGGCGATGGTATTTTTCGGATTGAAGGCGGTGACCTTCTTTCCCTTGATGATGACCTCACCCGTTGTGGGGGTCAGGATGCCGTACAGAATGTTCATCAGCGTGGATTTTCCCGCACCGTTTTCGCCCACCAGCGCGAAGATCTCGCCCTTTTTCACGGACAGGGATACATCGTCATTGGCACGGATTCCGGGGAAATCCATGGTGATATTTTTCATTTCCACTACATATTCCATTGAAACACCTCAATCTGTGATTAAAAAAGAGCCGGGAATTCCCGGCTCTTTTCAATGCTTGGATTATCTGGTGGTATCGACCACGATCTCGCCGGAGGTGATCTTGGCCTTCAGCTCCTCGACCTCTGCCTTCAGCTCGTCGGGGATCTGCTGGGTGGAGCCTTCCTCGCCGTAGCCCAGGCCGATGTAGCCGCTGATCATGTCAGCAGTCCAGGTGGTGCCCAGCTTGGAGGTGTCGCCATTGATGAACTCGGAGATGGCCTGGTAGATGGACTTGCCCACTTCCTTGACCATAGAGCAGATGATCACATCGTCAGCGATGTACTTCTGGTCGGAGTCCACACCGATGGCGTAGAAGCCCTTCTCCTGAGCGGCCTGGAACACGCCGTCGCCAGTCTTGGAGGCCACCTGGAAGATCACGTCCGCGCCCTTGTCATGCAGGGCCAGAGCGCACTCCTTGCCAACGGCAGGGTCGGTATAGGTGTTGGCGTACTGGATTTCCACCTTGACCTCGGGGTTAGCGAACAGAGCGCCCTGCTTGTAGCCCACCATGAAGTCATTGATGGTAGCGGCATCCTCACCGCCCACAGCGCCGATCACGCCGGTCTTGGACATCTTGGCGGCAACATAGCCTGCCAGGAAGGAGCCTTCGTTCTGGGCATAGGGGATGCAGACCACGTTCTCCACGGGAGCGGAGGTCACATTGTCCACCCAGACGAACTTCACGTCGGGATACTCGGGTGCCACGATCTCCACATCGAAGAACTCCCAGCCAACCAGAACCACCACATCCGCAACATCAGCGGCGTTGTAGATCTGCTGGGTATGACCGTCGGAGTTGCACTCGATGGTCTTCAGGGTGATGCCATAATTGGTCACCAGATCGTCACAGCCGGCCTTGGAAGAGTCGTAGAAGGACCGGTCGCCGAAGGTATCGGCAACCACCAGGGCAACGGTCAGGTCGGTCTTTTCTGCAGGAGTGGTTCCGGCAGTCTCACCCTTGGGAGCGGTGGTTTCGGGGGTCTTTTCGCCGCAGGCAGCCAGGCCCATCACAAGAACCAGCGCCAGCAGCAGTGCGATGTACTTTTTCATTTTCTTTTTCCTCCTTATGCAATTAAAGTGTGTTTTTGCATGATTCCATTTTACAACGATGGTTTCCCGTTGTCAATACGCCTGAATCATTCCAGATCCGACAGATCGAAGCTTTCCAGGGATTTCGCTGCCTTCTCGCTGATGTGCTTCAGGCAGCCGGGGTCGAAGGGGCTGTCCAGACCGGCTTCCTTCAGAAGGTCTGTGAACACCATGGTGCCGCCCAGGGAGGTATACTTCATATAGGTCTGCCAGGCCTTGTCCCGGTCCTCCTGGATCATTGCCCAGAAGGAAAGAGCCACAGTCTGGGCCAGGCAGTAGTCAATGTAATAGAAGGGCCGCTTGTAAATGTGGCTCTGGCGCTGCCAGCCCTTACCCTCCCCGTAGAAGGGAATGTCGTCGGGGCGGACCCAGGGCATATACACACCCAGCAGCTCCTGCCAGACCTGATGCCGCTCCTCCGGGCCGAATTCGGGGTACTCATAGACGATGTGCTGGAAGTGATCCACCATGGTGCCGTAGGGAATGAAGCTCAGGGCGCCGGAAAGGTGGGTATACAGGAACTTCTTCGCGTCCTTTCCGAAGAACAGCTCGCTCCAGGGCTCGGCAAAGAACTCCATGGACATGGAATGCACCTCACAGCCCTCCAGACTGGGCCAGATCACATCGCCGGGCACCCGGTTGCGGTTGACATAGGCGGCGAAGGCATGGCCGGCTTCGTGGGTGATGACCTCCACATCATGGGCGGTGCCGTTGAAGTTGGCGAAGATGAAGGGGGTATTCAGAGCATAGATGCTGGTGCAGTAGCCGCCGGAGGCCTTGCCGGGCTTGGACTCCACATCCATCATTTCATGCTCCATCATGTGGTTCCAGAATTCCTTTGTCTCCGGGCTCAGCTCCGAATAGAAGGTGGTGCCCTTCGCCAGGATTTCCGCAGGCGTACCCTCGGGCTGGGGATTGCCGGAACGGAAGGTCAGATCCTTGTCCGCGAAGCTCAGAGGGAACTCAAAGCCCATGCGCTTGGCCTGCTGCATATACATTTTCTTCACCACAGGAACCAGATACTGCTGCACCGCCATGCGGAACTGATCCACGTCGGCCTCTGTGTAGCAGTTTCGGTTCATCCGGTAATAGCCCAGCTTCGTATAGCCGCCGTAGCCCATCTTTTTGCCCATGCCGTCCCGGAGGGCCACCAGCTCGTCATAAATCCGGTCCAGCTCGCTGCCCACGGACCGATACCATGCACCCTCCGCATTCCAGGCTTCCCGGCGCTCAGCATCGTCGGGGCTGAGCTTATAGGGGCTCAGCTGGGACAGGGTGTAGGTATTGCCCCGGAACTGGATCTGGGCAGAGGCGATGAGCTTGGTGTACTCGGTGACCAGGGCGCTCTCCTTCTGCAGATCCTCCACCAGCTCCGGAATGAAGGTCTTGTTGGCCATCTCGGAATTGAGGAAGGAGACGGAGCCGTACTTCTGCTCCAGCTCCGGTCGGAAGGGACTTGCAAGCAGGGTCTGGGTCCACTGCTGCTTCAGAGGCTGGAGCTTGGGCAGCTCCCGGTTGTAAAAGGCCATTTCACCGTCATAGAAGGGGTCCCGGGTATCAATGTCCCGGCGGATGGAGGCCACGGTGCGCATGGTGCGAAGAGTGGCGCCCTCCAGGGCATTCATGTCCAGGAAAGCCTGGTCCGCTTCCTCAAAGCAGGCAGAGGCTTTCAGCCGTTCGGTGAGCTCCGCAATGGACTGCTTCACCTGCTCCATATCCACTCTGGTGTATTCGATTTCTGAAAATTTCATTGGGGTTCCTCCCTTGTATCTGATGCTGTCCAGTATACCACCATTTACCAAAAATGGAAGTGCTTTTATCTGTTTATGCAGAAATTCCTCCATTCTATACAGCTTCTCCCCTTCCTTCGCCATTGCGGGGGCGAAAAAGATGTGTTATAGTTACCATATCAATTCATATTTCCCTTTGGAGGAATCGCCATGAAAATTATCCATCTTTCTGACCTTCACCTGGGCAAGCGGGTCAACGGCTTTTCCATGCTGCCGGATCAGAAATTCATTCTTCAGCAGATTCTGGAGATCATCCGTTCCACCGGCGCGGAGGCTGTGGCCATTTCCGGTGATGTATACGACAAGTCCATTCCCCCGGCAGAAGCCGTGGAGCTGTTCGACTGGTTTCTGACGGAGCTGTCGGGCGAAAATGTGGATGTGTTCGTCATCAGCGGCAACCACGATTCCGCTGAGCGGATCGCCTTCGGCGCATCCCTGTTCCGGTCTGCCCGGATTTATGTATCCCCGGTGTATGACGGAAGCGTGACCTGCATCGAAAAGGAGGACGCATACGGAACGGTATGCTTCCATCTGCTTCCCTTCCTGAAGCCTGTCCATGTCCGGGGCCATTTTCCGGACAGCACCATCGAAACCTACTCCGACGCGCTGGAAACCGCTCTGTCGGTCTGTGATCTGAATCCCGAAAAACGGCATATTCTTCTGACCCATCAGCTGGTCACCGGGGCGGAGCGGTCTGAATCCGAGGATATTTCCGTAGGCGGCAGCGACAATGTGGATGCCCAGGTGTTTGCCGGCTTTGACTATGTGGCCCTGGGCCACCTCCACAGGCCCCAGAACGTGGGGGCGAATCTGCGCTACTGCGGCACGCCTCTGAAATATTCCTTCTCGGAAGCAAATCACGAAAAGAGCGTAACTGTGCTTGATCTGAAGGAAAAGGGCAATTGTTCGGTTCAGACCATCCCCCTTCAGCCTCTGCATGACATGAGGCGCATCCGGGGCACCTATCTGGAGCTGACCGCCCGGAGCTATTATCAGGACACGGATCTGCCGGATTGCTATCTGGATGTGACCCTGACGGACGAGGAGGACATCCCCGACGCCATCGGACGGCTCCGGGCAGTCTATCCTCTGATCATGAATCTGGACTATGACAACCGCCGGACCCGGATGGATCAGAATCCCCTGCCCCAGGAAATTGTGCCTCAGACCAGTCCCGTGGAGCTTTTCGACCTGCTGTACCAGTCCATGCACAATGCCCCCATGGACCAGGAGGATACGGCCTACATTCGCGCCCTGGTGGAGCGCATTTGGGAGGAACACTGAATGAGACCTTTGAAACTGACCATCTCCGGCTTCGGTCCCTACGCCGGAACCCAGGTTCTTGAACTTGAAAAGCTGGGTTCTCAGGGCCTGTATCTGATCACCGGCGACACCGGCGCAGGCAAGACCACCATTTTTGACGCCATTACCTTTGCCCTCTTCGGCCAGGCCAGCGGCAGTCACCGGGGCAATGATATGCTCCGGTCCAAGTACGCGCCCCTGGAGATTCCCACTTATGTGGAGCTGACCTTTGCCTATCGGGATCAGGTGTATACCGTCCGACGGAACCCGGATTATGAACGGCCCTCCAGGCATAAGGGCAAGATAACCACCGAAAAAGCCGACGCGGAGCTTCACCTGCCCGACGGACGGACCGTGACCCAGACCAAAAAGGTCACGCAGAAGATCGAGGAAATTCTGGGTGTGAACAAGGATCAGTTCTGCTCCATCGCCATGATCGCCCAGGGTGATTTCCTGAAGCTGCTGATGGCCTCCACCGAGGAGCGGCAGAAGATCTTCCGTCAGATTTTCCACACCGCCCCCTATCAGATTCTCCAGGAGCGGCTGAAAGCGGAATCCGCAGAGCTGAACCGCCAGTGCCAGGTTCTGCGAAACAGCCGGGATCAGCACCGGGCCCTGATCCGCGCCGACCAGGACTCCGCACTTTCCGGGCTGCTTCAGAATCCGGAGGCTCCAATGGATGAGGTCCTTTCCCTGCTGTCGGAGCAGATCGATGGAGATGAGAAGGCGCTGACAGAAACCGCGGAAGCCATTGAGTCCCAGACAAAGGCCCAGGCAGAGCTTTCCGGCCAGCTGAACCAGATCCGGAGCAGACGGAGCCTGGAACAGCGTCTTGCCGCGCTGAACCTTCAGATTGAAGAAAAGCAGTCTGCCCTTACAGACGCGAAGGGCATCCTCGAACAGCAGCAGGCCCGGAATCCGGAACGGGATCAGCTTCTGTCCGGCACCGCTGCCCTGGAGGCGTTGCTTCCCCAATTTGCGGAGCTCGCCCAGGCGGAGCAGAACCACCGGAAGCTCGTTTCCCAGACTGAACTGCTGAAATCCCGGCAGCTCCAGCTCTCTGCCGTCATCACCCAGGGACAACAGGAGCTGGAAGCCCTTCGCGCTTCCCTCTCCGCCCTTCTGGATACCGGGGCGGAGCAGGCACGGAATGAAGCCGCCCTGGCAGAAGCCCAGAATCATCTGGACGGGCTGAACCGTCTGAAAGCAAAGCTTGCCGCACTGTCCGATCTGAATCGGAAGAGAAACCGGATGCAGAAGGTCTATCTGGAGGCTTCCGGGCAGGCGGAACAGGCATCCGCTGCCTATATCCGGGCTAACAAGCTGTTCCTGGATGCCCAGGCCGGTGTACTGGCCCGGCTTCTGGAGCCCGGCGTGGCCTGCCCGGTCTGCGGCTCCCCCCACCATCCCTCTCCTGCCCAGGCACCCCTCCACGCGCCCACTGAGGAGGAGCTGAAAACACTCCAGGAACGCTCTGACCTGGCCCGGAACCGGGCATCTGAAGCAAGTCTGGAGGCCCTTCGCTGGAATGAACGGTTCAGCACCGCCCAGGCGGATGTCCGTCAGACCGGCCTGGAACTGCTGAACACAGAGCCTGAGGCACTGGAAGCAGTGCTTCCCGGGGCAGAGGCAGAGGCTATAAGCCGTTATCAGACTTTGACCGCCCGGAAGAAAGCCCTGGTAGCGCAGCTGCGCAGAAAGCAGGAGCTGGAACAGACCATTCCGGAGCTGGATGACCGTCTGTCCCGGCAAACACAGGAGGAAAGCACCACCCGTCAGGAGCTTGCCGCCCGGAACGCGGACATTGCCAACAGTCTCCAGACCCTGGAGAAGCTCCGCGCGCCCCTCAGCGGTATGACCCGGGCAAACACCCTGGATCGGATTCAAACGCTCCGCGGTCAGATTGCTTCCATGGATCAGGCTCTGGAAAAAGCAAGAACGGGCCACGACAGAATTCTGAACACCATCAGCCAGCTCCGGGGCCAGGCAGATAGCTGCGCCCAGCAGATTGATTCCCTTCCCACAGGTGATCCGGAGGCACTGACCCCTGCGCTGGAGCAGATCAGCGCTGTACTGGACACCCTGCGCCGGAGCCACACCGCCCTGTCCGTCCGGCTGGATGCCAACCGGGTATCCAGGAGCCATCTGGCCCAGATCGCCGGGGAGCTGGAGGACACCCAGCGGCGCTACACCCGGGTGCGGACCCTGTCCAACACCGCCAACGGCAATGTGCCCGGAAAGGAAAAGCTGATGCTGGAAACCTTCGTCCAGACCACCTTCTTTGACCGGATCATCGCCCGGGCCAACACCCGGTTCATGGTCATGTCCGGCGGCCAGTACGAACTGATCCGAAACACAGAGCCCGGACAGAAGAACAAGCAGACAGGACTTGATCTGAACGTCATCGACCACTACAACGCCACCGTGCGCAGTGTCAAAACCCTGTCCGGCGGTGAGGCCTTCAAGGCATCCCTGTCCCTTGCCCTGGGTCTTTCCGAGCAGATTCAGGCCCAGGCCGGCGGTGTGCGGCTGGATGCCATGTTTGTGGACGAGGGCTTCGGCTCCCTGGACGAGGAATCCCTGCGCCAGGCCATGAAGGCCCTGTCCGACCTCTCCTCCGGAAACCGCCTGGTGGGCATCATTTCCCATGTGGCAGAGCTGAAGGAGCGCATTGACCGTCAGATTCTGGTGACCAAGGATCGCACCGGCGGAAGCCAGGCCTGCCTGCGGCTGGAATAACATCCGTTTATTTACCAAAACCTATTCTAAATCCGAATTTTTCGCCGGAATGGTCAATCGATTGCGCAACTTCTTTTCCGTATCAATCCACAGCAAAGTGATATACAAAGATACATCCTTTGTTAAAAATGCACATCCTCCCTTCTTGACAAGGGAAGATGAATTTGGTAAAGTATGATCAGCAAGTAATGCGCAATCCCCATTCCATCTGAACGATTACAGGAGGTTATTTCCAATGTCTTACAAGATCATCGAATTTGATCCCAGTCTGAAGCATTTTGAGGGAGATATCAACCTCAGAATGGATCTGTATAAGAAGAAGAAAAAGGAGCTGGTGAAGCGGGGCACTACCCTGTCCGACTTCGCCAATGCCCATGAATATTACGGCATCCACCATGTGGAGGGCGGCTGGGTCTACCGCGAGTGGGCACCCTCTGCCTATCAGCTCTACCTGGAGGGTGAGTTCAACAACTGGAACCAGACCAGCCACCCCATGAAGAAGCTGCCCGGCGGCAACTGGGAGCTCTATCTGGAGGGCGACAACGCCCTGTGGGAAGGCTGCAAGGTCAAGACCGTGGTTGACTACAACTTCACCCGTACCGAGCATATCCCTCTGTACGCCCGCCGTGTTGTGCAGGACAAGGCTACCACCGCCTTCTGCGCCGAGGTCGTGGACAGCCGGACCCGCTTTGACTGGACCGACGAGAACTTCCGTCCCGAAAAGACCCCCTTCATCTACGAGTGCCACATCGGCATGGCCCAGGAGGAGGGCAAGGTAGGCTCCTACCGGGAATTCGCTGACTACACCCTGCCCCGGATCAAGAAGGCCGGCTACAACACCATTCAGATCATGGCAATCATGGAGCATCCCTACTACGGCTCCTTCGGTTATCAGGTTTCCAACTTCTTCGCCCCCTCCAGCTGGTTCGGTCAGCCCCGGGACCTGAAGTATCTGGTGAACAAGGCCCATGAGATGGGCATCACCGTTCTTTTGGATGTGGTTCATTCCCACGCTGTCAAGAATACCGCCGAGGGCATCAATATGTTCGACGGCACTGTGTGGCAGTTCTTCCATGACGGCCCCAAGGGCGACCATCCTGCCTGGGGCACCAAGTGCTTCGATTACGGCAAGAACGAGGTCATCCACTTCCTGCTGTCCAACCTGAAGTACTGGATGCAGGAGTTCCACTTTGACGGCTTCCGGTTCGACGGTGTCACCTCCATGCTGTATCACGACCACGGTCTGGGTGTGAATTTCGATGGCAACCACAAGTATTTCTCCATGAACACCCATGTGGAGGCTGTTACATATCTGCAGCTGGCCAATGAGCTGATCCACCAGCTCAATCCCCACGCCATCACTGTGGCTGAGGATATGTCCGGTATGCCCGGTATGTGCCTGCCCATCCGCCACGGCGGCGTTGGCTTTGACTACCGTCTGAGCATGGGTATGCCCGACTTCTGGATCCGGACCCTGAAGGAGCGCCGGGACGAGGACTGGGAGCTGGGTAAGCTGTGGGCAGAGCTGTGCATCCGCCGTGCCAAGGAAAAGAATGTCGGCTACTGCGAGTCCCACGACCAGGCACTGGTTGGCGACAAGACCCTGATGTTCCGTCTGTGCGACGCAGAGATGTACACCGGTATGTCCAAGAAGGGTCATGAAAGCGCAACCATCGCCCGGGGCATGGCACTGCACAAGATGATCCGCCTGATCACCGCCAGCGTCGCCGGCGAGGGCTATCTGAACTTCATGGGCAACGAATTCGGTCATCCCGAGTGGATCGACTTCCCCCGTGAGGGCAACGGATGGAGCTTCCATTACTGCCGCCGTCAGTGGAGTCTGACTGACAATCCCGAGCTGCGCTACGAAGGTCTGAACGAGTTTGACCGGGCTATGGTGGATCTGCTGAAGACCGAGCGCACCCTGACCAAGGGCCCCAACCTGCTGTGGATCCACGAGGATGACAAGGTCATCGTTTACGAAAAGGGCGGCCTGGTCTTTGCCTTCAACTTCCACCCCTACAAATCCTTTGACGGCTATCTGCTGCCCATGCCCAAGGCCGGCCAGTACAAGACCGTCCTGTGCAGCGACGACGCTGTTTTCGGCGGCCACAGCCGTGTGGATACCCACTATGTCTACACCTCCGAGCAGCAGCCCGACGGCCGCACCGGCTTCAAGTGCTATCTGCCCAGCCGCAGCGCTATGGTGTTCAAGAGAAAGTAATCCCCCATTTCTGAGCATCTCCCCTTCCCTGCCCCGGTCATTTCGGGGCAGGGAAAAGTTTTTTCATTTTTTCAAAAATAAGTGTTGACAAATCCCCACCGCCGTGGTATTATACACAGGCACTCAGGTGAGCGCAAACAAACATCGCGGAGTAGAGCAGTTGGAAGCTCGTCGGGCTCATAACCCGGAGGTCGTAGGTTCGAGTCCTGCCTCCGCAACCAAAATCGTTCCGGAATCGTTTTGATTCCGGAACTTTTCTTTTATATTCTGTGTTCAAAAGTTCGGTGGGATTTTGTGATAGATTCTCTGACCCATACCTTGACCCATATCACGATAGTTTACAACGGACAAGGCATCACATAACAGTATCTATTGGCTCTCAAACCTGATAAAGCCGAGAAATTCTTGAAATCTTATGTGAAAAAATATTTCCCCTACTTTTGTGCATTACCAATAGATTCGCCCTGGGTACTGTTTTCTGATAGCACCCAGGGCGTTATTTGTTTCTTGTATTTTGTTAGTTACTGCTCAACGAAGTCATCTATTATCATTTCTCATGACCAGTAATCAAAATATGGGGATTACATTCCGGATCAAGCCAGAGCAGCGTATCCACCATATCCGTTTCGTGCAACCCAATGCAGCCGCCCGTCGGGCCTTTGCTGCAATGGAGAAAGATTGCGCAACCTCTGTCGGGGATAGTATAGGGCGGTGTGTTGTATTCAATGACAACAGCATAGGCGTATTGGGTTGCATAGTCCTCCAGATGCTCCACATCGCCATAATCCCAGCCGGAGGATAAATTGGGATCATCTCGCTCCTGCCAGGTGTTGAAGTAGATGGAATTGGCATCACAGACCCAATCGGAGTTCGGTGTCACATCCCGCCATGGCATCCGGATGCCATGGGGCTTTTCCGCATTGCCAAAAGCGGTACCCAACGCCCACAGACCAGCAGGAGAGGTATTGGTGTTTCGTCTGCGATTATGGGCAATTCCGTTGGAACCGGTGAAACCATTCATTCTGCCTAGTTGCTCCGCCGGTACCCACTCGCCGGATTCTTCTCTTTCATAACACACCGTGATGGTTCTGACTTCATCAGACTGTGCAGAAACCAGAATCAGCTGATCGCAATTTCGCTCATCCAGATCCTTGGAAGTTAGCCCTTCCACAGCAAGCCATTTTTCTAGAAGCTGAATGTCTGTGCAAGCAGAATCGTCAGGATATGCTGAAGCTATCTCCGCATCCCATGTTTCAGTGGTGTCACCGGGTTGGGGCGTGATGGGATCACCTGTCTGGGGAATGGATTCCGGGAATAATACCGTTACATCAGGTTCTGTTTCAATGGATTCTGTAGGGATCGGCTCCGTTTCCGGAGGAATGATGATTACCTGATCGAGGTATTCTTCAAGGCATATATCCCGTTCGTAGATCTCCCGGGCGGCTTCTTTCCCTACATAGCGATAGTGCCACGGCTCATAACTGACTCCGGTAATGTGGCTTTTCCCGGTGGGATAACGGAGAATGAAACCGTATTTATGGGCGTTTTCCATCAGCCATTGCTGTTCTGCGGTTTCTTCCTGATGTTCATCCAGCACCTGATAGCTCAGCGCAACGATATCAACTGCCAACCCGGTTTGATGCTCACTTGTCCCCGGAGCCGCAACCCATTTACCGGCTTCCGCTTCCGCAGATTCCTGAGAGTAACCTTTTGCAAGATAGTGATTTACCTTATCCCGATACAAGCGTTCCTGTTCTTCCTGCGTACGGTATGATGAGCAGATGAGCGGAGACAATCCCTCAGCCCGGGCTGCATCCATCATATCCTGCAAATCCGGATATGCCCGTTCATCAATGGCATTTCCGTTTCGGAGTTGGGTAAGGTTGATAGAATAATCATCAGGCAATTTGTTCCATTGGTTTACCAGAATCAGCCTCCAATCAGAGTTTAATTCTACCGGTTCTGTGGTCGTATCCGGGATTGTTGGCACAAATACGATTGTCTCTTCCCCTGGTTCCGTGACAGGCGGCTGTAAAAATGCGCAGCCTGAAGTCAAAAGGAGCAGAACCGCCAGTAAAATGATCATTCCTTGTTTCATCATCGTTCCTCCTCTTCTGGATTCCCGGAAACGAGGAAACCCCTCCGCTACCGGGTAAACCCATTGTAGCGGAGGGGTGCGTCAAACTAGCTACGGTTCCTGCATCCAATTTGCATCAGGATCGATTAAGATTTCAAATCCATCCCTATGGAGCAGGAATTCTATGATCCCTTTGGGATACAAACCGTAATGCTGAATTCCTCTATCTTCATCACTAATGGAACGGAGGTTTTGTGCCGTGACAGGTATGCTGTTGAGGTATACGGAACTCAGCACACCAACCTCTGATGAAACCGGCCTGTCAATAAAAGCTCCTGCTGCATGAAAACTGAGCTGCAAAATGGTTCCCGTGGCATCATCCAGAATGACCCCCATGAGTGCGGAAGGCTCACGGGTACCGTCCGGAAAGTAAGACATGGTGACATTCCAGGCACGGTTATTCACTTCCGGATCTTCCGGATCGTAGCACAGAAAGCTCTGGCAACTGAAATCATAGATCGAATAACCCGGCGGAATCAGGTTGTGTTCCACATAGGGCTGTAATCCGTCATAGACTGCGGAAAGGACCTGATCCGGGGTCAGAACGGCATCTGTTTCCGGAATGCTGAGCCTACGCTTTTCCAGCAGAAGCAGCTTTTTCTCAAAGGGTAGTTCTTCCTGTGGTGCGGACAGATCATAGGCAATCTGGCTGACTTCCCGGTAATGAGGGGTATCTTCCTTCCTGTCCTTTGCAAGCAGTTCCGGGAACTGTCCGCACAACAGAATCACAGCAGCAGTCATGGCGATCATCAGAATCTCTTTCCATTGTTTCATTCTGTGTCCCTCCTTGCCGGAATCGTGACGGTCACTGTGGTGCCCTGGCCGGGGATGCTGGAAAAATGGAGTTCTCCTTGATGAATGCGAATAATCTCACGGCACAAAGTCAGACCAAGACCGGCACCGCCCTGCTTGCGGGAACGGGCCTTGTCTGCACGGTAAAAAGCTTCTGTAATGTTTTCCAAATCCTTCAGGGACATTCCTCTGCCGTTGTCTGAAACCACAAACCGACAAGCTGTGTCGGAACGTTCGCAAAACAAGGTGATGACACCGTCTGCATCGATGGCCTTCATGGCGTTGTCCAGAAGATTGTACAGGAGCGCACGGATCAGATCCGGCTCCAAACATACCGTACCGGAATCGCATCGACAATGAAATACAATTCCCCGTTCCTCCATCAGCGGCGCAACCATGGCTTGCACATCGGCAATCATGTCAGGCAGGGATTGCTCTGCCATTTGTATCTCTTCGTTCTGGAGCAGAAGCAGTTCCAGCAGTTTATGCGAAAGCCGCTCCAAACGTTTTCCCTCGGATACGATATACTCTGCCGCCATCAGCCGGGTTTCATCCCGTAGATTGTCCCGGCGCAGCAGATCACCATACCCGATGATGGCAGTCATGGGAGTTTTCAGTTCGTGGGCGAAGGCACCCATAAATGCCTCCTGCCGGGCCATTTCGGATTGGATTCGATTGATGCTGGATTGCAGGCTTTCTGCCATGGCATCGAAGTCTTGGGATAACAGGCCAAATTCATCCTGCCCGTCAACGCCGGATCTGGCACTCAAATCCCCCTGCTGGATGGCCCGGGCGGTGTGGGAAATGCGTTTCAACTTCCGGGTCATGCTCCATGAGATGATCAGCGCGGTGAGAATGCCGATTCCGATCACAACTGCGTAAATCTTGCGAAACAGTTCAATCTGGATGCGCCGGGCGGCATAGCAGGAAGACATGTCATACCGGACAAGAATATCGAAGGTGGTATCCTCCCAAATCAGGAGGCTTCGGATCAGCAATCCGTAGCCATACGCATCCTCCCGCTGGACATACACACACGCATTCTGTTCCGGTACAGGAAGAAGTCCAGTATTCAGGCATTCCGGAACGATATCCAGCAGAATCGTACCATCTGTTCCATGAACGGAAAGACCCTGCATCCGTCCCAGTTCCAGCTGAGACAGCGATTGGGTATCCGCTCCGGCGATGGAGCAAATCAGCCAGATCCGTTCCCGAAGATTCTCATGGTCATCCAGAGCAGCGTTGATCTGTTCCTCCAGGCTTGCTTCAAAGGATGCCGTAATCAGCGCACCGCCGCCGATGCCAAAGGAAACTGCGATCACCAGAACCATGATCACCGCCAGTTTCGGCCGGTAGCTCACGGCGACACCTCCAATCGATACCCAAGGGCGAAAACGGGTTTGATCATATCCTGCCAGCCCACTTTCTTTTTCATTCGCTGGACATGAAGCTCTACGGTCCGGGTGCTATCCGGATAGTCATCGCCCCAGACCCGTTCATATATCTGGCTTTTGTACAGCACGATTCCCGGATTCCGGGCGAACAGTAGAAGGATCTCATATTCCTTTTTCGTTAATGGGATCTCAATGCCATCCCGGAGGACGACCATGGATTTTGCGTTGATGGTCAGGCCTCCGATCGGGATCGTGTCGTCCAGCTTCCCGTGCCTGCGGAGTACCCCCTCCACACGAGCCAGCAATTCCAGAATTTCAAAGGGCTTGACAATATAGTCCTCAGCTCCCAGCTTCAGCCCCCGGACCCGGTCTGCAACAGCGCTTTTGGCAGTAATGAAGATCACCGGGGTGTCAATGGAACGAATGTATTCCATCAGCTCAAATCCGTCAATCCCCGGAAGCATCACATCCAGCAAAACAAGGTCAAATTGTTCCTTTGCCAGGATCTCCGATGCTTTCAAACCATCATAGGCACAGACGCAGGAATACCCTTCCCCCGAAAGTGTAATCTTCAGCAAATCTGAAATTGGAACCTCATCTTCAACAATCAGAATACGGATCATGATGTGACACCTCCGAATGTACTACGGATATAGTATATCATAACTGCATCATAAGTGCATCAGAAAGCATGCCCGGAGCAATACATTGTTCCGGGCACATAATGATTCTCCCGACTTTGCCACTTTCGAAAAAACAAGCTATTGATATTTAGAACTTTTCGGATACTCATTTTGAAATAGTTTGAAAAAAGCAAGAGAATTTTTAAACTTTCTCTTGCTTTTTTTGTACGCTTATGTTATAATTGCCTTGTGGTTATATCGTTTTCTTTCAAAAGGAGTGACATCACTTTGCATATTGAAGCTATCAAGAACAACGGCAAACCTTATCTTCGCCTTGTTCATGCCGTCCGTGGGCCTAACAAGAACGGAGATATGGTTTCCAAAAAACAGATCATTCTAAATCTGGGTCCTCA